>JBHJND010000157.1:0-3367 GCA_048497655.1 Caballeronia novacaledonica | reverse complement strand
CCCTGCTGCGCCTTGGTGGTCGACTTGACGTGCCAGGCCAGCAGCGGCATGCCCAGCGCGCGGGCGACCTCCTCGGCCAGCATGGTCTTGCCGGTGCCCGGCTCGCCCTTGATCAGCAGCGGCCGCTGCAGCGTCAGCGCGGCGTTGACCGCCAGCTTCAGGTCGTCGGTGGCGACGTAGGTGTCGGTGCCGTCGAAACGGGCGGCAGGGGAGCGGGACATGTGCGGCTTCCGGCAGCGGGGACCGCGGCCAGTATACGGAGGCGTCGCGGCGCGGCCGCCCTGCGCCGGCGTGTTGGACCGGGTGCTCGCCGCTCCGCTAGAATCCGCGCGTTTTTTTGCCGCCGCAGCCGGCTCGGCACGCCGGCCGCGCTCCGCGGGCATCGGCAACCCCCTTTCTGGAATCCGCGCAATGAAGCGAGTCCTCCTTGTCATGGCTGCCGCCGCCGCGTCGACGGCGCATGCACAGCAGCCGGCCGCCGCCGGCGACGCGAAAGCGGCCGAGCCGTACGTCTCGATGTGCGGCGGCTGCCACTCCATCCCCGGCTACCAGTCGTCCTTCCCCTACGTGCACCGCGTGCCGAAGATCGCCGGCCAGTCGGCCGGCTACATCGAGTCGGCGCTGCGCGGCTACGCCAAGGGCGAGCGCAACCACCCGACGATGACCGGCCTGGCGAAGACGCTGACCGACAAGCAGATCGCCGACATCGCCGCGTACTACGCCGAGCGCGGCGCCGCGTCCAAGTGAGCGGAGACAGACCGATGAAGAAGCAGATCCTCGTCGCGGCCTTCGCCGCATTTGCCGCCCACGCCGCGGCCGCCGCCGACCTCGCCGCCGGCGCCAAGATCGCCGACGCGCAGTGTGCCGCCTGCCACGGCAAGGACGGCAAGACGCCGACCGACCCGAGCTATCCGAAGATCGCCGGCCAGTACCCGGACTACCTGCTCAAGGCGCTGAATGACTACCACAAGGGCCTGCGCAAGAACCCGATCATGGGCGCGATCGCCAAGCCGCTCAGCAAGGCCGACATGCAGAACGTGGCTGCCTACTACGGCTCGCTGCCCGGGCCGCTGTCCCATCGCAAGTAGCGCCGCGGGCGGCGGCAGGCGCCGTCGCCGGTGCGCGGGCGGTGCAGGCGGGGGCGGTCGGATCCGCCCCCGTTGCGTTTCACCGGCCGGCGCGGCGCTGCAGGCAGTCGAGGTAGGCGGCGTTGATCGCCTCGGTGTCTGCCGGCAGCGTGCCGCGCTGGGCGTTCCAGACGACCTCGCCCAGGCACTCCATCGCCTCGTGCGCCGCGCCGTGCTCGTCGCCCGCCCGCGCCGCCATGCGGCGGAAGACGGCAACGATGCCCGGCGGCTGGTCGATCGACAACTGCTCCGCCAGCGCCAGGTGCATCGACAGGTGCAGGAACGGGTTGGTCGCGCCGCGCTCGACGGTGAACTCCTCGGCCAGCGCGCGCGCCTCGTCGTCGAGCAGCGCGTGATACTCGGGGTGGGCGGCGATCCACTTCAGCGCGACGGCTTGAAGCGGCGTCAGAACGCCGCCTTCGGCGTGCTTGCGCCAGGTTGCGCAGAAGAACCTGCGCACGTCGTCGCGTGACGGATTGAACATGACCTCGATGGCGGGCGGATCGCGGGCGCAGCTGCAAGGGGCGCTGCTCGCGGCGGCATCGGCGGCCGCCTTCGGAGCGCTGCCGATCTTCGCACGGCTGGCCTACGCCGCGGGTGTCGACCTGTACGGCGTGCTGGTGCCGCGCTTCGCTCTCGGCGCCGCGGTGCTGGCGCTGATCGCCGTGACGCGCGGCGCGCGCTGGCCGCGCGGCCGCAGCCTGCTGGCGGTGCTGGCGATGGGCGCGCTCGGCTACACCGGCCAGTCGTTCCTGTACTTCAGCGCGCTGAAGCACGCCGACGCCAGCCTGGTGGCGCTGCTGCTGTACTCCTTCCCCTTCATCGTCGCCGTGCTGGCGGCGGTGTTCCTCGGCGAGCGGCTCGACGCGGCGCGCATCGGCGCGCTGCTGCTGGCCAGCGCCGGGCTGGCGATGACGGTCGGCGGCGGCAGCGGCACGCCGCTGGGCATCGTGCTGGCGCTGGGCGCGGCGCTCGTCTACTCCGTGTACATCGTGGTCGGCACGCGGGTGCTGCGCGACGTCGACCCGCTGGCGGGCGCCGCGGTCATCTGCGCCGGCGCGGCGGCGAGCTACTCGCTGCTGGCCGGCCTCGGCGCGCTCGCCAGCGAGGGGCCGCGCCTGCCGTCGACGGCTGGCGGCTGGCTGCCGGTGATCTCGCTGGCGCTGGTCAGCACCGCGCTGGCAATCGCCGCCTTCTTCGCCGGCCTGCGCCGGCTCGGCGCCACGCTGACCTCGGTGATCTCGACGCTGGAGCCGGTGGTCAGCGTGTCGCTGGCGGCGCTGGTGCTCGGCGAGCGGATCGGGCCCGTGCAGGCGGTGGGCGGCGCGATCGTGATCGGCACCGCCGCCTGGCTGGCGCTGCGGCCGGCGCGGCGCGGCTGAAGACTCAACCGGGCGCCGGCGTCTTCGGCCGGTACTCGCACCAGGCCGCGATGCCGCAGCGCCAGCACTCGGGCTTGCGCGCCTTGCACACGTAGCGGCCGTGCAGGATCAGCCAGTGGTGCGCGTCCTTGCGGAACTCGCCTGGAACGAACTTCTCCAGCCGCCGCTCGACCTCGTCGACGTTGCCGCCCGGCGCCAGCCCGGTGCGGTTGGCGACGCGGAAGATGTGCGTGTCCACCGCGATGGTCGGCTCGCCGAAGGCGGTGTTCAGCACCACGTTGGCGGTCTTGCGGCCGACGCCGGGCAGGGCCTCGAGCGCCTCGCGGCTGCGCGGCACCTCGCCGCCGTGCTGCTCGACGACAATCCGCGCGAGCCTCGCCACGTTGGCTGCCTTGGTGCGGAACAGGCCGATGGTCCGGATGTAGGGAACCAGCCCCTCCTCGCCGAGCGCGGCGATGGCCTGCGGCGTGCCGGCCTCGTCGAACAGGCGGCGGGTGGCGAGGTTGACGCTGCGGTCGGTGGCCTGCGCCGACAGCACCACCGCCACCAGCAGCTGGAACGGCGTGCGGTACTCCAGCTCGGTTGTCGGGTTGGGATTGGCGGCGCGCAGCTGCTCGAAGATCGCCTGCCGCTTCTGCGGATTCATCGATTCGTCCCCGAAGTGGCCTGGCGGCGCCGCGCGCGGGCGCGCTCGACGGCGGCCTGCACGACAGCCTGCTTCCTCGCCGCCTCGGCCGGCGCCGGGCCGGCGCGCCCGTCCGGTTGGTCGAACCCGGCCGGCGCCCCGGATGCCAGGCGATCGTCGCGGCACTGCCGCTCGCGAGCCAGGCGGGTCTTGCGCGCCTCGAAGCGCTGGCG
>JBHJND010000156.1:0-4208 GCA_048497655.1 Caballeronia novacaledonica | reverse complement strand
GATCGGCCGCCACACCGCGCTGGGCGACGCCCTGCTCACCGCCGACGTGTTCCTGCGCCTGGTGCCGCTGCTCGCCGAGCGCGGCATCGTGACGCTCGGGCAGGCGCTCGAGGCATCGCGCGCCACCTACCACTCCCGCCTGCAGTACTGAGGAAGCCGGTCCCGACGATGTCCCGCCCCGCCCCAGCCAGCGACAGCCTGCTCGAGCGACGCCTGGTCGCCGAGCACCAGACGCTTGCCCAGCCCCTGCGCAGCCTGCTGCGCCGCGAACCGGTCGTCTGCACCGAAGGCGAGTCGCTGCGCACGGCCCTGCAGCGCATGCACGAGGCTCACGTCGGCGCGATCGTGGTCGTCGACGCGCTCGCCCGGCCGAGCGGCATCTTCACCGAGCGCGACCTGCTGCGCGCGATGCCCGACGTGCAGCTCGACTCGCCGATCACCGAGGTGATGGTGCGCGAGCCGCTGTCGCTGCCCGCCCACACGCCGTCGTACGAGGCAGCGCTGCTGATGATGGAGCACCGCATCCGGCACCTGCTGGTCACCGAGGAAGAGCGACTGCTCGGCGTGGTGTCCGAGCGCGACCTGTTCTCGTTGCAGCGGCTGGGACTCGGCGAACTGACCATGGAGATCCGCCTGGCGCGCGACATCGACACGCTGGCCGCGCTGGCCGGGCGGGTCCGCCGCCTGACGCGCACCCTGGTCGAAGAAGGCGTGGCGGCCGAGCGGCTGACGCTCTTCGTCTCGGTGCTCAACGACCGCATCAGCGAGCGGATCATCGACCTGGTGCGCAAGCGGCACGCCTTCGACCGCATCGGCTGGTGCTGGCTCGCCTTTGGCAGCGAGGGCCGGCTGGAGCAGACCTTCGCCACCGACCAGGACAACGGCCTGCTGTTCGTCGCCCACGACGGCTCGCCGCCGGCCACCGTTCGCCAGGCGCTGCTGCCGTTCGCCCGCGAGGTCAACGAGGCGCTCGACGCCTGCGGCTTCCCCCTGTGCAAGGGCAACGTGATGGCCTCCAACCCGGAGCTGTGCCTGTCGTTCGACGAGTGGCAGGCCAAGCTGACGGGCTGGCTGGAGAATTCCGAGCCGAAGGCGCTGCTCGACGCGGCGATCGTGTTCGACTTCCGCGCCGTGTCGGGCGATTCGCGGCTGGCCGCCGACCTGCGCCAGTGGTTCCTCGGCGTCACCGGCAAGCGGGCCAACTTCCTGCGCCTGCTGGCCGAGACCGCGCTGCAGGCCAGGCCGCCGCTGGCACGCTTCAAGGACTTCGTCACCGAGGATGCGCCCGGCGCGCCCGGAACGATCAACCTGAAGATGTACGGCGTGCGGCCGTTCGTCGATGCGGCGCGGGTGTACTCGCTGGCGAACGGGCTGCCGCAGACCAACACCGCCGACCGCCTGCGCGCCGCCGCTGCCGCCGGCAGGCTGCCCGCCGCGGAGGTCGACTCGATGCTCGCCGCCTTCTTCATGCTGCAGCGGGTCCGTCTCGACCACCAGGCGACGCTGGAGGTCTTCCCCCCGAACGACGGCGCCAACCGGATCGACCCGAAGAAACTGAACGAACTCGACCGCCGGACCCTGAAGGAGGCGTTCAGGCTCCTGCGCGAGTTGCAGTCGCGCCTGGCGATGGACTACCAGCTCTGACCCGCCCGGCAGCGGGCGCGGTCAATCGCCCGGCGGCTCGTCGGGCGGCTTGTCGCGGTGCCGCCGGCCGGCGGAGACGATCATCCACACGGCGACGGCGATGCCGATGGCGGCGAGCAGGAACTCCATCGTCGGTCAGCCCTTCGGCGCCTGCTGGCTCTTCACCACCGCCAGCGCCGCCGCGACCAGTCCGCCGACGTCGGCCAGGTTGGCCGGCAGGACCAGCGTGTTGCCGGTCTTCGCCAGGCCGGAGAAGGCCTCGACGTAGCGCTCGGCGACCTTCAGGTTGACCGCCTCAATGCCGCCCGGCGACCGGATCGACGCCGCCACCTTGCGGATTGCCTCGGCGGTGGCCTCGGCAACCGCCACCAGCGCGCCCGCCTCGCCCTGGGCGATGTTGATCTGCGCCTGCTTCTGGCCCTCGGAGCGGGCGATCGCGCCTTCGCGCTCGCCGGTGGCGATGTTGATCTGCTCCTGCTTGCGGCCCTCGGACGAGGCGATCAGCGCCCGCTTCTCGCGCTCGGCGGTGATCTGCGCCTGCATCGCGCGCAGGATTTCGGCAGGCGGCGTCAGGTCCTTGATCTCGTAGCGCAGCACCTTGACGCCCCAGTTCATCGCCGCCTCGTCGATCGACGACACCACGCTGTGGTTGATGAACTCGCGCTCCTCGAAGGTCTTGTCCAGCTCGAGCTTGCCGACCACCGAGCGCAGGGTGGTCTGCGCCAGCTGCGTGATGGCGACGATGTAGTTGCTCGAGCCGTAGCTGGCGCGCTGCGGGTCGGTGACCTGGAAGAACAGCACGCCGTCGACGGCCAGCTGCGTGTTGTCCTTGGTGATGCAGACCTGGCTCGGCGTGTCGAGCGGGATCTCCTTCAGGCTGTGCTTGTAGGCGATGCGGTCGACGAACGGGATGACGATCGTCAGTCCCGGCCCGAGGGTCGCGTGGAACTTGCCCAGCCGCTCGACCACCCAGGCGTGCTGCTGCGGGACGATGGTCACGGCCTTGACGATGAAGGTGATGACCAGCGCCAACACCACCAGCATCACGATTGCGGTGCCTTCGAGCAGCATCTGCGTCTCCCGTCAGTTTGCCTTGCGCGCCACCACCAGCCGGCTGCCCTGCACCGACTGGATCACGAACTCACCCGGCGCCGGGGCTTCGCCCGGCGCCAGCAGCACGTCCCACTCGGCCCCGCGGTACTGGGCCCGCGCGGTGTTGCCGGCGCTCCAGCTGTCGATGCGCACCGCCTGGCCGACGTCGAGGTTCTGCAGGGCCTCGGCCTCGCTCGACGGGCGGCTCATCCGCGAGCGGCGCAGCCACAGCGCGCCGCCGAAGCCGATCACCGCCGCCACCACCAGCTGCAGCGTGAGCGGCGCCCCGGCCAGGCTCGCCAGCCCGCCGGCGGCGATCGCCACCGCGATCACCAGCAGATAGAAGGTACCCGAGAACAGTTCGAGGATCAGCAGGCCTGAGGCCAGCACCATCCACCAAATCCAGGCACTCATCGCGATTGCCCCGGCGCCTTCAGGCCGCGCCCGCAAGCCGGCGCCAGGTCTCGATCACCGTGTCGGGGTTCAGCGAAATCGACTCGATGCCTTGCTCCATCAGCCACTGGGCGAAGTCGGCGTGATCAGACGGCCCCTGGCCGCAGATGCCGATGTACTTGCCGCGCGCGCGGCAGGCCCTGATCGCCTGCTCGAGCAGGATCTTCACCGCCGGATCGCGCTCGTCGAAGCCCTCGGCCACCAGCCCCGAGTCGCGGTCTATCCCGAGCGTGAGCTGGGTCAGGTCGTTGGAGCCGATCGAAAAGCCGTCGAAGTAGTCGAGGAACTGGTCGGCGAGCACGGCGTTCGACGGCACCTCGCACATCATGATCAGCCGCAGGCCGTTCTCGCCGCGCGCCAGGCCGTTGGCGGCGAGCAGCTCGGTCACCCGCTTCGCCTCCTTCAGCGTGCGCACGAACGGCACCATGATCTCGACGTTGGTCAGCCCCATCGTCTCGCGCACCGACTTCAGTGCCTCGCACTCCATCCGGAAGCACTCGGCGAAACTCTCCGCGATGTAGCGGGCCGCGCCGCGGAAGCCGAGCATCGGGTTCTCCTCGTCGGGCTCGTAGCGCGTGACGCCGATCAGCTTCTTGTACTCGTTGCTCTTGAAGTCGGACATGCGCACGATCACCGGCTTGGGCCAGAACGCGGCGGCGATGGTGGCGATGCCCTCGGCCAGGCGCGACTCGAAGAACCGGCGCGGGCTTTCGTAGCCGTGCGCCAGCGACTCGACGGCGTGCTTCAGTTCGGCGTCGATGCGCGGGTAGTCGAGCACCGCCTTCGGGTGAACGCCGATGGTGTTGTTGGTGATGAACTCCAGCCGCGCAAGGCCGACGCCGCCGTTGGGCAGCGACTGGAACTCGAAGGCCAACTGAGGGTTGCCGACGTTCATCATGATCTTGACCGGAATCTCCGGCAGCCGGCCCTGCTCGACCGTCTCGACCTCGGTTTCCAGCGCCCCCTCGTAGATGTAGCCGGTGTCGCCCTCGGCGCAGGAGACGGTCACCGTCGCGCCG
>JBHJND010000155.1:0-1638 GCA_048497655.1 Caballeronia novacaledonica | reverse complement strand
GCAGTACACCTCGGGACTCGTCACCCAGGGCGAGCGCTATAACAAGGTGGTCGACATCTGGGGCCGCGCCGGCGACCAGGTCGGCAAGGTGATGATGGAGCAGCTGGCGACCGAGGAAACGAAGGACCGCCACGGCCAGGGTACGCGCCAGGAGTCGTTCAACTCGATCTTCATGATGGCCGACTCGGGCGCCCGCGGCTCGGTGGCACAGATCCGCCAGCTGGCGGGCATACGCGGCCTGATGGCCAAGCCGGACGGGTCGATCATCGAGACGCCGATCACCGCCAACTTCCGCGAGGGCCTGAACGTGCTGCAGTACTTCATCTCGACGCACGGCGCGCGCAAGGGGCTGGCGGACACCGCGCTGAAGACGGCGAACTCCGGCTACCTGACGCGGCGCCTGGTCGACGTGACGCAGGACCTGGTGGTCACCGAGGACGACTGCGGCACCAGCAACGGTGTGGCCATGCGTGCACTGGTCGAGGGCGGCGAGGTCATCGAGGCGCTGCGCGACCGGATCCTCGGCCGGGTGGCGGCACAGGACGTCATCGACCCCGACACGCAGGACGTGCTGTACGCGGCCGGGGCGCTGTTCGACGAGGACGCGGTCGAGCGCATCGAGCAGCTCGGCATCGACGAGGTCAAGGTGCGCACGCCGCTGAGCTGCGACACCCGCTACGGCATCTGCGCCAAGTGCTATGGCCGCGACCTCGGCCGTGGCTCGCTGGTCAACGCCGGCGAGGCGGTCGGCGTGATTGCCGCCCAGTCGATCGGCGAGCCGGGAACGCAGCTGACGATGCGGACCTTCCACATCGGCGGCGCGGCTTCCCGCGCGGCGGTCGCCTCGGGCGTGGAGGCGAAGAGCACCGGCACGGTGCGCTTCAGCGCGCAGATGCGCTACGTCACCAACGCCAAGGGCGAGCAGGTGGTGATCTCCCGCTCCGGCGAGGCGATCGTCACCGACGAAGCAGGCCGTGAGCGCGAGCGGCACAAGGTCCCCTACGGCGCAACGCTGCTGGCGAGCGACGGCAAGGCAGTCAAGCCGGGCACCGCGCTGGCCAGCTGGGACCCGCTGACCCGGCCGATCATCACCGAGTACGGCGGCACGGTGAAGTTCGAGAACGTCGAGGAAGGCGTGACGGTGGCCAAGCAGATCGACGAGGTCACCGGGCTGTCGACGCTGGTCGTGATCGACGCCAAGCGCCGCGGCGCGGCCTCGAAGGGCGTACGGCCGCAAGTCAAGCTGATCAACGAGACCGGCGAGGAAGTGAAGATCCCGGGCACCGACCACGCGGTCACCATCAGCTTCCCGGTCGGCGCACTGATCGTCGTGCGCGACGGCCAGCAGGTCGCCGTTGGCGACGTGCTGGCGCGCATCCCGCAGGAGTCGCAGAAGACGCGCGACATCACCGGCGGCCTGCCGCGGGTGGCCGAGCTGTTCGAGGCGCGCTCGCCGAAGGACGCCGGCATGCTGGCCGAGGTCACCGGCACCGTCTCGTTCGGCAAGGACACCAAGGGCAAGCAGCGGCTGATCATCACCGACCTCGACGGCAAGGAGAGCGAGTTCCTGATCCCGAAGGACAAGCACGTGCTGGTGCACGACGGCCAGGTGGTGAACAAGGGCGAGCTGATCGTCGA
>JBHJND010000154.1:0-9110 GCA_048497655.1 Caballeronia novacaledonica | reverse complement strand
CTTCGCCAACGGCATCACCAAGACGATGCTGCACCAGGAGTGGAGCATGACGATCGAGCAGGCGCTCGAGGCCGAGGCGCAGGCGCAGGCCATCTGCATGATGACCGAGGACTTCCGCCGCGCCTACCGCGCCTTCGTCGACAGACGCAAGCCGACGTTCGAAGGCAACTGAGTCCGCGCCGATGAGCGACACGCGATATCTCGACTGGCCGTTCTTCGAGGAGCGGCACCGGCGGCTCGCCCGCGAGCTCGACGACTGGGCGTCGGCAAACATGCCGGGCGTCGACGAGCACGACGTCGACGCCGCCTGCCGCGCGCTCGTCGCGCGGCTGGGCGCCGGCGGCTGGCTGCGCCACGCGGTGGCCGGCCGCGAGCACGGCGGCAGCGCGGAGACGATCGACACGCGCACGGTCTGCCTGATCCGCGAGACGCTGGCGCGCCACTCGGGGCTGGCCGACTTCGCCTTCGCCATGCAGGGGTTGGGCTCGGGCGCGATCAGCCTCGCCGGCACGGCGCGGCAGAAGGCGGAATACCTGCCGCGCGTGGCGCGCGGCGAGGCGATCGCCGCCTTCGCGCTGTCCGAGCCCGAGGCCGGCTCCGACGTCGCCGCGCTTTCCTGCGCGGCGCGCGCCGACGGCGGCGGGTTCGTGCTCGACGGCGAGAAGACCTGGATCTCCAACGGCGGCATCGCCGACTTCTACGTCGTCTTCGCCCGCACCGGCGAGGCGCCGGGCTCGCGCGGCATCTCGGCGTTCGTCGTCGACGCCGGCACGCCGGGCCTGTCGATCGCCGAGCGCATCGAGGTCATCGCGCCGCACCCGCTGGCGCGGCTGCGCTTCACTGCCTGCCGCGTGCCGGCGGACCGGCGGCTCGGCGCGGCGGCCGAGGGCTTCAAGATCGCCATGCGCACGCTCGACGTGTTCCGCACCTCGGTCGCCGCGGCGGCGCTCGGCTTCGCCCGCCGCGCGCTCGACGAGGCGCTGGCTCGCTCGTCGTCGCGGCAGATGTTCGGTCAGCGGCTGGCCGGCTTCCAGCTCACGCAGGCGAAGCTGGCGACGATGGCCACCACCATCGACAGCGCCGCGCTGCTCACCTACCGCGCCGCCTGGCAGCGCGACCAGGGCCGCAGCGTCACGCGCGAGGCGGCGATGGCCAAGATGGCCGCCACCGAGGGCGCGCAGCAGGTGATCGACGCCGCCGTGCAGCTGTGGGGCGGCCTCGGCGTCGCCCGCGGCGTGCCGGTCGAGCGCCTGTACCGCGACATCCGCGCGCTGCGCATCTACGAAGGCGCCACCGAGGTGCAGCAGCTGATCATCGCCCGCGAGCTGTTGCGCGACTTCGACGCGCACGGCGCGCGCTGACCGTTCGCCAAGCGAGGCCGCCATGCCCACCGCCCACGTCGACACCTTTGCCCGCGACAACCTGCCGCCGGCCGCCGAGCAGCCGGAGTTCCTGTTCGACCTGCCGGAACTGAGGTTCCCGGAGCAGCTCAATTGCGCGACCGAGCTGCTCGACCGCCACGTCGCCGAGGGACGCGGCGGCCGGGTAGCCATCCGCGCACCGGGCGCGAGCTGGACCTATGCCGAGCTGCAGGACCACGCCAACCGCATCGCCCACGTGCTGGTGCACGACATGGGCCTGGTGCCGGGCAACCGCGTGCTGCTGCGCTCGCCGAACAACCCGATGCTGGCCGCCTGCTGGTTCGGCGTCGTCAAGGCCGGCGGCATTGCCGTCGGCACCATGCCGCTGCTGCGCGCCAAGGAGCTGAAGGCGATCGTCGACAAGGCGCAGGTCTCGCACGCGCTGTGCGATGCCGCGCTGGCCGACGAACTGCGCGAGGCGGCCGCCGCCTGCCCGACGCTGCGCCGGCTGCGCCACTTCAACTACGCCGGCCCCGACAGCCTCGAGGCCGCGATGGCGCGGCACGGCGGCAGCTTCACCAACGTCGACACCGCGGCGCAGGACACTTGCCTCCTCGCCTTCACCTCGGGCACCACCGGCGTGCCCAAGGCGACCATGCACTTCCACCGCGACGTGATGGCCGCCTGCGCCTGCTGGCCGCCGCACGTGCTGCGGCCGCGGCCGGAGGACGTCTTCATCGGCAGCCCGCCGCTGGCGTTCACCTTCGGCCTCGGCGGCCTGCTGCTGTTCCCGCTGGCGGCCGGCGCCTCGACCGTGCTGCTGGAGAAGGCGGCACCGCCGCAGCTGCTCGAGGCGATCGGCCGCTTCGGCGCCACCGTGCTGTTCACCGCGCCGACCACCTACCGCACGCTCGCCGCGCGCGGCATCGACCTGCGCCGCACGCCGCTGCGCAAGTGCGTCTCCGCCGGCGAGGCGCTGCCGGCCTCCACCCGCGCCCTGTGGAAGGAGGCCACCGGCATCGAGATCATCGACGGCATCGGCGCCACCGAGATGCTGCACATCTTCATCTCCGCCGACGAGGCGCACGCGCGGCCGGGCGCAACCGGCACGGCGGTGCCCGGCTACGTGGCTCGGGTAGTCGACGACGACGGCAGGGAGCTGCCGCCCGGAACGGTCGGCCGGCTGGCGGTGAAGGGCCCGACCGGCTGCCGCTACCTCGCCGACGCCAGGCAGCGCTCGTACGTGAAGGACGGCTGGAACTACACAGGCGACGCCTACCTGAGGGACGCCGACGGCTACTTCCACTACCACGCGCGCACCGACGACATGATCATCTCGGCCGGCTACAACATCGCCTCGCCGGAAGTCGAGGACGCGCTGATGGCGCACCCGGCGGTGGCCGAGTGCGGCGTGATCGGCGTGGCCGACGAGGAGCGCGGCCAGATCGTCAAGGCCTACGTCGTGCTGCGCCCCGGCCAGGCCGCCGGCGAGGCGATGCCCGCCGAGCTGCAGCAGTTCGTCAAGCAGACGATCGCGCCGTACAAGTACCCGCGCGCGGTCGAGTTCGTCGACGCCCTGCCGCGCACCGCCACCGGCAAGCTGCAGCGCTTCCGCCTGCACGAGCTGCACCGGGAGCAGGCGAAGTGAGCGCGCCGGGCCGCCCCAAGCGCGAACAGCTCCCCCTCGGGGGGACGGCGTGCAGCGCCAAGGGGGTCCAATGACCGGCCGCTTCGAGCGGCCGCGCCACATCCGCTTCGCCCACTGCGACCCGGCCGGGATCGTCTTCTACCCGCAGTACCTGGTGATGTTCAACGGCCTGGTCGAGGACTGGATCACCGACGGGCTCGGCATCCCCTACCCGCAGCTGATCGGCCAGCGCCGCATCGGCCTGCCGACGGTCAGCCTGCACTGCGAGTTCAAGTCGGTGAGCCGGATGGGCGACGACGTCACGCTCGGCCTGCAGGTCGAGGCGATCGGCAACCGCTCGCTGACGCTGCGGCTGGACTGCACGAGCGGCGCCGAGCTCCGCGTGCAGGTGCGCAACGTGATCGTCACCACCAGCCTCGACACGCACTGCGCGATCGCCCTGCCCGACGACCTGCGCGTCGCCGTGGCGCGCTTCCGGCAGGGCCACTGACCCCGACCGCAGGAGCACCACGATGCAGGTGCTGCCTCCCCCGGGCTGGCCGCCGCCGCGCGCTCGCTAGACTGGCCGCCTCACGCCACGCCGCGCCGAGCGCCCCATGCCCTCCTTCGACATCGTCTGCAAGCCCGACCTGGTCGAGCTGCGCAATGCCAACGACCAGGCCAACAAGGAAATCGCCAACCGCTTCGACTTCAAGGGCTCGGACGCCCGCATCGAGCTGAAGGAGCTCGAGCTCACCGCTTGCGCCGACAGCGAGTTCCAGCTCGGCCAGGTGCGCGACCTGCTGCTCGCCAAGCTGGCCAAGCGCAGCGTCGACGTGAGCTTCGTCGACCTGACGGGCAAGGTGGAGAAGATCGGCGGCGACAAGGTGAAGCAGGTGTTCAAGGTGCGCAGCGGCATCGAGCAGGCGCTGGCCAAGCGCATCGTGCAGGCGATCAAGGAGTCGAAGCTGAAGGTCACCGCCGGCATCCAGGGCGACACCGTGCGCGTCACCGGCGCCAAGCGCGACGCGCTGCAGGAGGCCATCGCCCTGGTGCGGGGCGAAGTCAAGGACGTGCCGCTGTCCTTCGAGAACTTCCGCGACTGACGCCGACGGCCCGGCCAACCACGAATCCGGAGGAGCGCAATGGAAGGTCCGGTGAGCAGCATGCCCTGGGACGCGCTGGCGGCGCGCGTCGGCACCGAGATCGGCGTCTCGGAGTGGATCACGGTCACCCAGCCGATGGTCGACACCTTCGCGCAGGTCACCGGCGACGATTTCTACCTGCACGTCGACCCGCAGCGCGCCGCCGCGCTGCCTTTCGGCGGCACCATCGCGCACGGCTTCCTCACCCTGTCGCTGCTGGCGCCGATGGGCTACCAGGCCTGCCCGTACGTCGAAGGCGCGCGCTTCCCGCTGAACTACGGCTTCGACCGCGTGCGCTTCGTCGCCCCGGTGCCGGTCGGCCGGCGCATCCGGGGGCACTTCGTGCTGCGCAATGCGCAGATCGTCAGCGACAGCCAGCGGCAGCTGACCTACGAGGTGAAGGTCGAGGTCGAGGGCAGCGGCCGCCCGGCGCTGGTCGCCGAGTGGCTGACCCGCTACGCGATGTGAGCGGCTGAAGACGAGTCGACCGCATGGCCATCCTCAACGAGCGCGACCTCGCCTTCCTGCTGTACGAGTTCCTCGACACCGAGGCGCTGCTGGCGCGCAGCCGCTACGCCGACCTGTCGCGCGAGGTCTTCGACGCCACGCTGGCCACCGCCCGGCGCATCGCCGAGGAGCGCTTCGCGCCGCACCTGGCCAGGGGCGACGCCCAGGAGCCGACCTTCGACGGTGCCTCGGTCACGCTGATCGCCGAGACCAAGGGCGCCTGGGACGCGCTGGCCGGCGCCGGCTTCCTCAACGCGCACTGGGACGCCGGCGAAGGCGGCCTGCAACTGCCGCAGGTGGTGCACAGCGCGGCGGTCACCTGGTTCAACGCGGCGAACGTCGCCACCACCGCCTACTCGTGGCTGACGGTGGGTGCGGCCAACCTGCTGCGCACCTTCGGCAGCGCCGAGCTGAAGGCGCGCTTCCTCGCGCCGATGGGCGACGGCCGCTTCGCCGGCACGATGGCGCTGACCGAGCCGGCGCAGGGCTCGGCGCTCGGCGACATCACCACCTACGCGCAACCGCAGGGCGACGGCAGCTATCGCCTGTTCGGCCAGAAGATGTTCATTTCCGGCGGCGACCAGAACCTGACCGCGAACATCGTCCACATGGTGCTCGCCCGCATCAGGGGCGCGCCGGCCGGCGTCAGGGGAATCTCGCTGTTCCTGGTGCCCAAGGTGCTGGTCGACGCCGACGGTGCGCCCGGCGAACGCAACGACGTCGCACTGGCCGGCCTGCTGCACAAGATGGGGTGGCGCAACACCACCTCGACCGTGCTGTCGTTCGGCGAGAAGGGCGGCGCCGTGGGCTACCTGCTCGGCGAGGCGGGCAAGGGCCTGGCGCACATGTTCCAGATGATGAACGAGGCGCGCATCAACGTCGGCCTGTGCGCCGCCGCGATCGCCTGCCGCGGCCACCTGCTCGCGCTCGACTACGCGCGCAGCCGCGCGCAGGGCCGGCTGCCCTCGTGCAAGGACCCGTCCACACCGCAGGTGAAGCTGGTCGAGCACGCCGACGTGCGCCGGATGCTGCTGGCGCAGAAGGCCTACGCCGAGGGCGCGCTGGCGATGAGCCTGTACGGCGCCTCGCTGGCCGAGGACCAGCACACCCACCCCGACCGCGCCGCGCGCGAGTCCGCCACCCTGCTGCTCGACATCCTGACGCCGGTGATCAAGTCGTGGCCGTCGCGCTACGGCTGCCTCGCCAACGACCACGCGATCCAGGTGCTCGGCGGCTCGGGCTACACGCGCGAGTACCTCGCCGAGCAGCTGTACCGCGACCAGCGGCTGAACGCGATCCACGAGGGCGCCGAGGCGATCCACGCGCTCGACCTGCTCGGCCGCAAGGCGGTGATGCTCGGCGGCGCGGCGTACAGGGCCTTCCGCGCCGCGGTCGAGGCCACGCTGGCGCTGGCGCAGGCCTCGCCGGCGGCGCAGCCGCTCGTCGCGGCATTCGGCTCGCCGCTGGCGCGACTCGACGCGGTCACCGCGCAACTGGCCGCGCTGATGGCCGCCGACCCCGACCGGGCGCTGGCCAACGCCAGCGTCTACCTCGACGCCTTCGGCCGCATCGTCGCCGCGTGGATCTGGCTGCAGCAGGCGCTGGCCGCGGAACGGGGACTGGCGAGCCGCCCTGCGGACGCCGACTTCTACCGCGGCAAGCTGCAGGCGGCGCGCTACTACGTCACCTGGGAACTGCCGGCCACGCTGCCGCAGTTCGACCTGCTGGCCGAAGTCAACGACGTGCCGCTGGAGATGCAGGACCGCTGGTTCTGAGCGGCGCGGTCGGACCCGGCGGCCGGCAATCCGCCGCCGTGCCCTCTGCGCTGGCCGTCGCCTCGCACTCTTGCGGCAGGGCAGGCGCGTGGTCTCCCACCTGCGGCAGTGGGGCGCCCCCGCGCCGACCGAACGAGACTGTGCTTCCGCGCTGCCGGCAGCGGCCCGAGCAGGCTGCCGCCGGACCGCCGAGGTCCTTCCAAAAGGAGTTCGCCATGACCCGCAAGTCCATCGATTGCCGCGCCTATCCCAGCGACATCCGCTGCTCGATCGCCATCAGCGCCGACTCGGATAGCGAGTTGATCGAGGCCGCCGTGCAACATGCGGTGGCCGTGCACAAGATGAAGGACAGCCCGGATCTGCGCCAGGCGCTTCAGAAGATGTTCAAGTCGGACACCGCCGCGGCCTGACCTGCCGTTTCACCTCCGCCGCCTGCAGCAGCGGCGGAGCGGGCGCCGGGGGCGACGCCGGTCCGCGCCCGGCCGGGCCGTTCAGGAAGAACCGTCGGGGCCGGCCCGCTCGCCGCCCGACAGCCGCCCCGGCAACAGCAGCACGTACTGCTCCTGCGGCAGGGTCTCGACCGTGCCGGGCCGCGCGCGGCGCACGGCGTTCAACGCCTGCAGCGGCGTCAGGCCGGCCTCCACCAGCAGCCTCGAGGCGACCGTCCCGGTGCGGCCGAGCCCGGCGCGGCAGTGGATCAGCACGCGCTCGCCGGCCGCCAGCCGCCGGTGCAGTTCGGGGCCGGCCTCGCTCCAGCGGCGCTCGAACTCCTCGCCGGGAACGCCGCCGTCCGGGATCGGCAGCCACAGCCAGCGGAACTCGGCCGCGACCTTCGCCTCGAAGTCGGGCACGCCGAGCAGCCAGAACTCGAAGCCCTCCATCAGGCTGACGATCGCCGAGGCGCCCCACTCGCGCACCGCCTGCAGGTCGGCGCGCAGGTCGCGGTCCCAGGCGCCGAACTTCGCGTACGGGTCCTTCTTGCCCGGGCACAGCGTCATGCCGATCGAGCCCGCCCGGCCGGGCACGGCGACGGCGTCGATGCGCAGCGGGTTGCGGTCGCTGGTCAGGCGGGGCGGCATGGTCGGGGTTGCGGCGCGCAGGGGGCGCGGACCGATCCGACCGTATTTTGCCGCGTCGAGTTCGAGCCGGCCGCCCGGCCGTGAGCCGGCCCGGTCTACCATGAAATTCCGCCATCTCATGACGGAATTTCATGGTATTTTGCCACCCATGAATCACCGGCTGAAGCGATCGGCGCTCGAGGCCCGCCTGCGCACCGCCCTGGCGCGCAGCCGCGCGGTGGCGCTGATCGGCGCCCGGCAGGTCGGCAAGACGACGCTGGCGAGGCGCTTCCTCGACGAGGGTTCGCCCCGCTACTTCGACCTGGAAAGCCCGCTGGATCTGCAGCGGCTCGACCAGCCGCTGACGGCGCTGCAGGCGCTCGACGGGCTGGTCGTCATCGACGAGATCCAGCGTCGCCCCGACCTGTTCCCCGTCCTGCGCGTCCTGATCGATCGCCAGCCGCGGCGCGGGCCGTTCCTGGTCCTCGGCAGCGCGTCTCCGGCGCTGCTGCGCCAGTCGAGCGAATCGCTGGCGGGCCGGCTCGAGATCATCGAAGTCGATGCGCTCTCGCTGGCCGAGGTCGGCCCCGAGAGGATCGACACGCTCTGGGCACGTGGCGGCTTTCCGCTTTCGTTTCTCGCCGGTACCGATCAGGCCAGCATGGCCTGGCGCGAGTCGTTCCTGCGCCTGACCGTGGAACGCGACCTGCCGACGCTCGGCCTCGGCGCAGCCCCGGCGGCCGTGCGGCGCTTCTGGGGAATGCTCGCGCACTATCACGGACAGATCTGGAACGCGGCCGAGCCGGCGCGCTCGCTTGGGGTTTCAGAGAGCACCGTGCGGCGCTACCTCGACTTCCTGACCGACGCCTTGCTCGTCCGGCAGCTGCAGCCGTGGCACGAGAATCTCGGCAAGCGGCAGGTCAAGGCGCCGAAGGTCTACGTCCGGGACAGCGGCATTGCGCATGCCCTGCTGCAGCTCGGCTCCACCGAGGCCGTGCTGGCGCATCCGAAGGCCGGTGCTTCCTGGGAGGGCTTCATGGTCGAGCAGGTGCTGCACCACGCCCGCCCCGCCGGGGCGTATTTCTGGGCGACGCACCAGGGAGCGGAACTCGACCTGCTGATGCTCAAGCACGGGCGCCGAATCGGCGTCGAGATCAAGCGTACCGATGCGCCGAGGCTCACGCCCTCCATGCGCATAGCGATGACCGACCTGAAGCTGGAGCGCCTGCTCGTGATCTACCCGGGCGAGAAGCCCTACCCCCTGGCTTCCGGCATCGACGTCGTGCCCGCCGCCGCCGTGGCGGACTTCGTCGACTGACCGCGCCGGAAGATCGGACGGGCGACTGCCATCGGGTTCGCCGCGTCGATTGCCGGGGCGCGGCGGCGCTGCGTCTACATCGCCTTCAGGTACACGTCGCGCCGCATGATGCTGCGGCCCTCGACGTCGACCACGTCGAGCCGCTGCATCGCCTCGCGGGTGCGGCCGAGCAGTTGCGTCTCGCTGTCGGCGCGCACCATGAACGAGGCGACGCGGTCGGCGCTCGACATGCTGGCGCCGATCGGCGCGCCGCGCGCCTTGTGCAGGGAGAACTCGGCGACGGTTCCCTCGCCGAGCAGCGCATCGACGTTGCGCACCT
>JBHJND010000153.1:0-2746 GCA_048497655.1 Caballeronia novacaledonica | reverse complement strand
GCAGGGCGAACTGGGCACCTCGCACGCCTACGAGTCCGGCGGCGACCATCGCAAGCCGCCGTCGCTGTCGCTGGGGCAGCTGGCGGCCGACCTGCGCCTTGCCGACGATGGCGGCTACGCGATCGAGCACGTCGCCACCGGCGATCCGTGGGAGACGGCGGCCGACTCGCCGCTGAACGCGATCGGCGTGCTGGCCAGGCCGGGCGAGCGGATCGTCGCGGTCAACGGCCAGCCGGTGTCGCGCGAGGTGCCGCCGCAGGCGCTGCTGGTCAACCAGGCCGGCAATCGCGCCGCGCTGACGCTCGCCGGCGAGGCAGGCACGCGCGAGGTGGTGGTGAGCCTGCTCGCCGACGAGGTGCCGGCCCGCTACCGCGAGTGGGTCGAGCGCAACCGGCGCTGGGTGCACCAGGCCTCGCTCGGCCGGGTCGGCTACCTGCACCTGCCCGACATGATGTCGGCGGGTTTCGTCGAGTTCCACCGCTACTTCCTCGCCGAGTGCGACCGCGACGGGCTGATCATCGACGTGCGCTACAACCGCGGCGGCCATGTCTCGCAACTGCTGCTGGAGAAGGTGGCGCGCAGCCGCATCGGCTACGACCTGCAGCGCTGGGGCCGGCCGACGCCGTACCCGGTCGAATCGGCGGCTGGGCCGGTGGTGGCGCTGACCAACGAGCATGCCGGTTCCGACGGCGACATCTTCTCGCACTGCTTCAAGCTGATGAAGATCGGCCCGCTGATCGGCAAGCGGACCTGGGGCGGCGTGATCGGCATCTGGCCGCGCCACGCACTGGTCGACGGCACGGAGACGACGCAGCCGGAGTTCTCGTTCTGGTTCAACGACGTCGGCTGGCAGGTCGAGAACTACGGCACCGACCCGGACATCGACGTCGACAACGCGCCGCAGGACGCGATGGCCGGCCGCGACCGCCAGCTCGAGGCGGCGCTGCAGGTTGCGCTGGAGCGCGTCGCGCAGCACGACAGCACGCCGCGCTTCGGCCCGCGGCCGAACCTCGCGCGCCCGCCGCTGCCGCCGCGATCCTGAGGCAGCGATGCGAGTCGCCGCCGGCGAGGTCCTCGACTTCTGGTTCGGCGCGCCGGGCTCGGCCGAGCACGGCCGCCCGCGACAGCTCCGGTTCAGCAAGTCGGACGCCACCGACGCGCTGATCCGCGAGCGGTTCGGCGCCGCCGTCGACGCCGCGCTGCGCGGCGGGCTGGACCCGTGGGCCGACGACGACGCGCGCAGCGCCCTGGCGCTGGTCCTGCTGCTCGACCAGTTCACCCGCAACATCTTCCGCGACACGGCGCGCGCCTTCGCCGGCGACGCGGCGGCGCTGGCGGTGGCCAGGCGCCTAGTCGGCGACGGCCGCCACCGTCGGCTCGCCCCCGTGGAGCGTTGGTTCGCCTACCTTCCTTTCGAGCACTCCGAGGCGATCGACGACCAGCACGAGTCGCTGCGCCTGTTCGGCGAACTGGCCGACGAAGGAATGACGGAGCCGCTGGCGTGGGCGCGCAAGCACTACGAGATCATCGCCCGCTTCGGCCGCTACCCGCACCGCAACGCGGCGCTAGGTCGCGCGTCGACGGCCGAGGAGATCGAGTTCCTGCGCCAGCCGGGCTCGGGTTTCTAGGCGCCGTCGCGCCGCTGTGCCGGGGTCGCGGCGAAACCTCCGCGGCAGCGGTGCGAACCGGCGGCTACCTGGTGGCGACAAAGACGAAGCGGAAGGTGGCGAAGAAGTACTCGCCGCCGGCGGTGCGCGAGCGGATGTCGTCGACCCAGCGCTCGACCTGCGCGGCGTCGATGCCGCTCTTCAGCGCGGCGCTGCGCGCCACCGGCAGCATGGCGGCGCCGAACGACTCGGCATCGAAGCGCGTCTCGACGAGCGGCACCGCCTCGCAGCGCGACAGCGTGAGCCCGGCGGCTCGCAGCAGGCGATGCAGCTGCCGCGGCAGGTGCGGGTGCGCGAAGTGCTGCGCCCGCGCGTCGAGGATCCGCCGCGTCAGCACCGGGTCGGCGGATTCGTAGGTGCACAGGTCCCAGTCGGTCTCCAGCACGGCCAGCCGCCCGCCGACGCGCAGCACGCGCGCCGCCTCGGCCACCGCGTGGCCGACTTCGGGCACGTACGAGTACACCTGCGCGGCGACGACGAAGTCGACGCTGGCGTCCGCCAGGTCGAGCGCGGTGGCGTCGCCCTGGCGCACCGTCACCGCTTCGGCCAGGCCCGCGGCGACCACGCGCGTCGCCGCCTCGCCGACCATGTGCTCGCTGCTGTCGAGCGCGACGATGCGGCCGCCCGGGGCGACGTCCCGCGCCAGTTCGATCGCCAGGTGCGCCAGCCCGCAGCCGACGTCCAGCCCGGTCTCGCCCGGGCGCGCCGCCAGCAGCTGACGGAACGTCGCGCGCTGGGCGACAACTTGCGGGCTGCAATACATGCGCTCCAGCTGCGCGGCGGCCTTGGCGTTGAAGACGGTGGGCGAGGCGTTGGCGGCGGGCACGACTGTCTGGCCTCAAGCGATCGGCGTGGTTGCAGCGTACACGGCGTCGGCAGGCGCGGCGCGCCGAACGCGCACGGCAGCGTCACGGCCTCGCGCAGAGCGTGGCGTTGCGGGCGCAGGTGCATCGGTATACTTCCCTTTTACCGGAACCGCCTGCCCCGCGCGCAGGCGTGGCGAACATGACCAAGTATGTCTTCGTCACCGGTGGGGTGGTGTCCTCCCTCGGCAAGGGCATCGCCGCCGCCTCGCTGGC
>JBHJND010000152.1:0-6275 GCA_048497655.1 Caballeronia novacaledonica | reverse complement strand
GCGCCCGACGCCTGCCCGGCCAGCCGGCCGTGATCGAGCGGGACCACGTCGAGCACACCTACGCCACGCTGGCCCGCCGCACGCTGGCCCTGGCCGGCGCGCTTGGCTCGCGGTTGGCCGTGGCGCCGGGCGACCGGGTGGCGCTGGTAATGCGCAACAACGCCGCCTACGTCGAGCTGCTGTACGCCTGCTGGGCGGCGGGGGCGACCGCGATCCCGGTCAACGTCAAGCTGCACCCGAGGGAGATCGCCTTCATCCTCGACGACGCCGGCGCCCGCGTGTGCTTCGTCACCGACGAGGTCGACGGCGCGGCGATCGACGTGGCCCGCGCCGGCGGCGGCACGACGTTCGTCGAGGTCGACTCGCGCGCGTACCGGGCGCTGCTGCACGAGCCGCCGGTCGCCGTGGCCGAAGTCGCCGAGGACGACACCGCCTGGCTCTTCTATACCAGCGGCACCACCGGCCGGCCGAAGGGCGTGATGCTGACGCACCGCAACCTGCTGTCGATGACGCTGAACTACCTGGCCGACGTCGATGCGGCGGCCGCCGGCGAGCACCTGCTGCACGCGGCGCCGATGTCGCACGGCTCGGGCATCTACATCCTGCCCAACGTCGCGGCGGCGGCCACGCAGCTCATCCCGGCCTCGCGCGGCTTCGAGGTGGCCGAGATCGACGAGATCCTCGCCCTGGTGCCGCGGGTGAAGTTCTTCGCCGCGCCGACGATGGTGATGAGGCTGGTCGACGGCATGAAGGGCGAGGCGCAGGGCCTGAAGTCGATCGTCTACGGCGGCGGGCCGATGTACGTCGCCGACTGCCTGCGCGCGCTCGACCGCTTCGGCCCGCGGCTGACGCAGATCTACGGCCAGGGCGAGGCGCCGATGACGATCACCGTGCTGCCCGCCGCCGAGCACCTCGACGACCACGACGGCCGGCGGATGCAGCGGCTGGCCTCGGTCGGCCGCGCGCAGACCGGCGTCGAGCTGGCGGTGCTCGGCACCGACGGCCGGCCGCTGGCCGACGGCGAGGTCGGCGAAGTGGCGGTGCGCGGCGAGATGGTGATGCGCGGCTACCTGAACGACGCCGAGGCAACGGCGAAGACCTTGTCCTGCGGCTGGCTGCACACCGGCGACCTCGGCCACCTCGACGAGCAGGGCTACCTCACGCTGGTCGACCGCAGCAAGGACCTGATCATCTCCGGCGGCTCGAACATCTACCCGCGCGAGGTCGAGGAAGTGCTGCTGCGCCATCCCCGGGTGCGCGAGGCGGCGGTGGTCGGCGTGGCCGACGCCGACTGGGGCGAGGTCGCGGTGGCGGTGGTGGCGGCGCATCCCGGCTCGGCGCCGGGCGAAGAGGAACTCGACGCGCTGTGCCTGCAGCACATCGCCCGCTTCAAGCGGCCGAAGCGCTACGTGTTCGTCGACGAACTGCCGAAGAACGCCACCGGCAAGGTGCTCAAGCGCGAGCTGCGCGAGCGGCTGGCAGTCAGCCCGCCGCGCTGAGCGGCCGCCGCCAGACCGCGCCGCCCTTGCACTGCTGCTCGATGCCGTCGAGCAGCGCCTCGTGCGCCGCGGCTTCCGCGGCGCCGGCGGCGAGCACGCGCAGCCGGGTCAGATCGAGCGGCGCCGTGTCGATCGCCGTGCCGTCGGCGCCGAGGTCGATCACCAGGCTGTCCTGGCCGCGCGTCATCGCCAGGTAGACCTCGGCCAGCAGGCCGGCGTCGAGCAGGGCGCCGTGCAGCGTTCGGTGGCGGTTGGACACGCCGTAGCGCTCGCACAGCGCGTCGAGCGAGTTGCGCTTGCCCGGGTGCAGCTCGCGGGCCAGTGTCAGCGAGTCGGTCACCCGGCGGCAGTGCCCGGCGAACGACGGCCGGCCGATCCTCTTCAGCTCCTCGTCGAGGAACTCGAGGTCGAAGCTGGCGTTGTGGATGATCACCTCGGCGTCGCGCACGAAGGCGAGCAGCTCGTCGGCGACCTCGGCGAACTTCGGCTTGTCCTGCAGGAAGTGCCGCGTCAGCCCGTGCACCGCCAGCGCGCCCTCGTCGCTGTCGCGCTCGGGGTTGACGTAGTGGTGCAGCCGCGTCTCGGTGATGCGACGGCCGACGATCTCGATCGCGCCGACCTCGATGATCCGGTGCCCCTCGCGCGCGGCCAGGCCGGTGGTCTCGGTGTCGAGGACGATCTGCCGCATCGGGGCAGGCGGACGCGCTACTCGGCCGCCGGTTCGGCGGCAGGCGCGGGATGGCGCTCGCCCCGTCCCGGCCGCTCGATCAGCTGCCGCATCATCGTGTACATGGTCGGCACGACGTACAGCGTCAGGATGGTGCCGAGCAGCAGGCCGCCGACGATCACCCAGCCGATCTGCCTTCGGCTCTCGGCGCCGGCACCGACCGACAGCGCCAGCGGCACCGCGCCGAGCACCATGGCGCCGGTGGTCATCAGGATCGGCCGCAGGCGCAGTTCCGCCGCGTGCCTGACCGCCGAGAACATGTCCTCGCCGCGGCTGCGCAGCTGCTCGGTGAACTCGATGATCAGGATGCCGTGCTTGGTGATCAGGCCGACCAGCGTGATCAGCCCGATCTGGCTGTAGATATTGAGCGTGCCGCCGGTGGCCCACAGCGCCAGCAGCGCGCCGGTCATCGACAGCGGCACCGACAGCATGATGACGAACGGGTCGGCAAAGCTCTCGAACTGCGCCGACAGCACCAGGTAGATGAACACCAGCGCCAGCACGAAGGTCAGGTAGATGCTGCCGCGGGTGTCGCGAAACTCGCGCGAAATGCCGTCGAGGTCGGTCGCCGCCGACGGCGGCAGCACGCGCTTGGCCGTCGCGTCCATCACCGGCAGCACGTCGCCGAGCGCGTAGCCGGGGGCCAGCTGGCCGCTGATGGTCATCGCGCGCAGCCGCTGGAAGTGGTTCAGCGACTGCGGGCTCACGCCCTCGAGCACGTCGACCACGTTGGCCAACTGCACCATCCCGCCGTCGCGCGTGCGGACGTAGATGTCGCTGATGTCGTTCGGCCGGGTGCGGTCGCGCGGCGCCACCTGCACGATCACGTCGTACTGCTCGCCGTCGCGCTTGAAGCGCGTGACCTGGCGGCCGCCGAGCATGCTCTGCAGGGTCAGGCCGACGGTCTGCACCGACACCCCGACGTCGGACAGCTTGTCGCGGTTGACCGCCACCCGCAGCTCGGGCGTGTTCAGCCGCAGGTCGGAGGTCAGGTTCTGCACGCCGGGGAACTTCGACATCTCGGCGATGAACTGCGCCACCATCCGGTCGAGCTCCGCGTACGGCACCTGCGCCATGATCACGTACTCGATCGGCAGCTGGCGCGGCGACTGGCCGAGCGACGGCGGGTTGACCGCGAAACCGATCACGCCCGGCAGCGTGGCGAACTTCTGGTTCAGTTCGCGCGCGATGTCCTGCTGCTTGCGGCTGCGCTCCTCCCAGGGCTTGAGCCGCAGGATCGCGTTGCCGTACTCGACCGTCGGGAAGCCGGCCACCGCGTTGTAGGCGGCCGCGTCGGCGATTCCCGCGTAGTAGTTCTCGACGGTGCGCAGCGCCTCGGAGGTGGCATCGACGGTGGAGCCCGGCGGGCCCTGCAGGCGGCCGAAGATCACGCCGCGGTCCTCCAGCGGCGCCAGTTCCGACGGGATCAGCTTGAACAGCCAGCCGCCGGCGGCGACCACCAGCAGCCAGCCCAGCAGCACCGTCCAGCGGTGCACCAGCACCCAGCCGAGCGAGCGGACGTAGCCGCCGGTCAGGCCGTTGAGGAAGCGGTCGATGCCGCGGTAGACGGCGCCGTGCTTGGTCTCGTGGTGCAGCAGCTTGCTGCACATCATCGGCGACAGCGTCAGGGCGACGAAGCCGGAGACCAGCACCGCGCCGGCCAGCGCCAGCGCGAACTCGATGAACAGCCGCCCGGTGCGGCCGGTGGAGAAGGCCAGCGGCGCGAACACCGCGACCAGGGTCAGCGTCATCGCGATCACCGCGAAGCCGATCTCCTTGGTGCCCTTGATCGCCGCCTCCACCCTCGGCATGCCGGCCTCGATGTTGCGGTAGATGTTCTCCAGCACCACGATCGCGTCGTCGACCACCAGGCCGATCGCCAGCACCATCGCCAGCAGCGTCAGCGTGTTGATGGTGAAGCCGAAGGCGTACATCAGCGCGAAGGCGCCGACCAGCGACACCGGGATCGTCACCAGCGGGATCAGCGTGGCGCGCAGGTTGCGCAGGAAGAAGAAGATCACCAGCACCACCAGCAGCACCGCCTCGGCCACCGTCCTGAACACCGAGTCGATCGAGCGGTCGATGAACACTGAGGCGTCGTAGGCGACGGTGATCTTCATGCCCGGCGGCAGCGTCTCGTTGATCCGCGCCACCTCCTCGCGCACCGCCTTCGACAGCTCGAGCGGGTTGCCGGTGGCCTGCTTGACCACCCCCATGTTGATCGACGGCTCGCCGTTGAAGCGGGCGATCACCCGCTCGTTCTGCGCGCCGACCGCCACCGTGGCGACGTCGCGCAGCCGCACCGGATAGCCGCCGACGTTGGCGATGATCGCGTCCTCGAACTGCTGCACCGTCTGCAGGTCGGTGGCGGCGACGATGGTGAACTCGCGCCTGGACGACTCGATCCGGCCGGAAGGCAACTCGACGTTGCCCCGCCGCAGCCCGTCCTCGACGTCCTGCACCGTCAGCCGGTAGCCGGCCAGGCGGTCGCGGTCGACGTTGATGCGCATCGCCGGCCGCCGCTCGCCGAAGATCCACACGTCGGCCGCGCCCGGCAGCACCGACAGGCGCGGCTTGACGTAGCGGGCCAGATAGTCGGAGACCTCGATCGGCGTGCGCACGCCCTGCGTGACCGCCATCCAGATGATCGGGAAGGCGTCGGCCTCGACCTTGGCGATCACCGGCCCGTCGACCTCCTCCGGCAGGCGGGCCCGCACCCGCGCCACCTTGTCGCGCACGTCGGCCGCCGCCGAGTCCGGGTCGCGCGTGATGCGGAAGCGCACGTTGATGTTGCTGCGCTCCGAGCGCGAGAACGACGTCATCAGCTCGACGCCCTCGATGCCGGCCAGCGAGTCCTCGAGCACCTTGGTGATCTGCGACTCGACCACCTCGGCCGAGGCGCCGGTGTAGGTGGTCTGCACGCTGACCACCGGCTCGTCGATCTTCGGGTATTCGCGCACGGCCAGGCGCGTGTACGAAATCATGCCAATCACCAGCACCAGCAACGACAGCACGCTGGCCAGCACCGGACGGCGGATGCAGATCTCGAACAGTGACATCGCAGCCTCGCGATCAGCCCTTCGGCGGAGCGCCGCCCTTCGAATCCTGCGCCGGCCCTGCCCCCTTGCCCTCCTGCGGCCCGTCGCCGTTGCGCCCGGCCGGCGCCATGCCCGGCGCCGCCGGCACGGTGCCGACCACGCGCACCGGCTGCCCGTCGCGCTGCACGCGGATGCCGGCCGTGACGACCTGGTCGCCCGCGCCGACACCCTCGAGCAGCTCGACCTGAGCATCGCGCCGCACGCCCAGCTTGACGCGCACCCGCCTGGCCTTGCCGTCGGCCACCGTGTAGACGAAGAAGTCGTCGCCGAGCGGCACCACGGCCTCTTCCGGCACCATCAGCGCGTTGGGCCGGTCGCCGAGCAGCACGCGCACGCGGGCGAACATGCCCGGTCGCAACCTGCCGTCGGTGTTGTCGAGCTTCGCCCGCACCTCGAGCGAGCGGCCGCTGGCGTCGACGCGCGGGTTGATCGCATCGACGCTGCCGACGTAGCGCGCGCCCGGCAGGGCGTCGGCGACCACCTCCACCGGCAGGCCGCTCCTGAGCTGCGTGAAGTAGCGCTCCGGCAGTCGGAAGTCGACCTTCAGCGTGCGGATGTCCTCGACGTTGACCAGCTCGGCGCCGTCCTTGACGTACTCGCCGATGCTGACGTTGCGGATGCCGACCACGCCGTCGAACGGCGCGACGATGCGCATCTTGGCCAGCCGCGCCTCGGCCAGCTTCAGCCTGGCCTCGGCCACCTGCACGCCGGAGGCGGCCTGGTCCTGCGCGCTCGAACTGATGAAGCTCTTGCTCGCCAGGTCCTCGGTGCGCTTCAGGTTGCTCGTCGCGAGGTCGAACTCGGCGCGCGCCTGCGCCACCTCGGCCTCGTTCAGCGTTGCGTCGAGCCCGACCAGCAGCTGGCCGCGCCGCACCGCCTGGCCGTCGCGAAAGCCGATCGTCGAGATGCGCCCGGACACCTCGGGCCGCAGCACCACGCTCTCGTTGGAGC
>JBHJND010000151.1:0-4311 GCA_048497655.1 Caballeronia novacaledonica | reverse complement strand
GCCTCGTCGAGCAGGCCGCCGGCCCGCTCGCCCTCGAGTTCGGCAAGCTGCTGCCGCAGCACCGCGGCGTTGCTCATCGACCGGGAGACATCGTCGGGCCCCTGCCAGCGCGGCCCGAGCAGGACCGCGCCGACGGCCAGCAGCGTCAGTGCAGCCGCGGCGACGACGAACGCCGTCATCGTCACACCCCCGGCACCGCGCCTGCGCGATGCGCCGGCGCTACTTCTTCTCTGCCGGCGGTGCCGCTGCCGGTGCCGCCGGAGCCGCGGGCGCAGCCGCCTTGCGCTTGGCGACCACCGCGTCGCGCAGGATCTTGACGCCTTCCTGCGAAGCCGCTGCCGACTGCGCCAGCGAGACCTTGGCCTGGTCGAGGTTGTGGAAAGCGGAGCCGTTCGATGCCGTCCACCACTCCCAGTTGGCGTGCGCCTCGGTGTGCTTGGCGCGCGCCGCCGCGAGCGTCGCGTCGTCGAGCACGATGCCGGTCGCCTGCACCTCGACGAAGGTGTTGATCAGCTGCGTCAGCCAGAACTCGGCGTGGCGCACCTTGCCGGCGTAGTGCGAGGCCATCGACTCGATCACGTACTTCGCCTGTTCCTCTTTCCAGTCGGTGTGGCAGGTCAGGCAGGTCTGCTTGACGTACTGCTTCGGATTGGTCTGCCAGTGCGAGGTGTAGGTCTTCCTGGTCTTCGGGTCGGTGACCTTCGGCATGTGGCAGGAGGAGCACTGCACGCCGGCCTTGTCGTGCTTCGAGTTCCAGAACACCTCCGCGTCGGGGTGCTGCATCTTGGTCAGCAGCGCGCCGGTCTGGAAGTGGCGGAAGTCGCGGAAGTTGATGCTGTCGTAGAACTTGGTGATGTTGCTCACGTCGACCAGCGGGAAGACGTTGGTGCGCTGGTCGGCCATGCCGATCGCCGCGCCGGTCTTCGGGTCGACGCCGGGGTTGCAGTTGTACTCGACGTGGCACTGCGCGCACTGCAGCTTGCTGTCGTAGCTCTCCAGCATGGCGATCTTGCGCGTGTAGCCGCACACGCCCATGTCCTTGACCTCGAACTTGGTCTTGCGCGGGTCTTCCGAGTACAGCGTCGGGAAGTCCTTGCGGGTGAGCGCCTGGATCAGCGCGTCACGCACGACACGCGGCTTGGCCGCGTGCGGGTCGTGGCAGAAGATGCAGTTGTTGGCGTGGTTCACCGACTTGACGAACTCGACCACCTTCGACGAGCGGCTCCACTTCGCTCCCGGCACCGGGTCGCCCATGTAGGCCCAGTCGAGGATGTGGTCCATCGTCTTGCAGTTCACGCAAACCGGGTTGGCCGCCGCCGCGGTGCCGGGCTTGAAGACCTTCTGGTCGGTGTTGTCGGGATAGTTGTCCTGGATGACGTCCCAGACCTTGAAGTTGCCGCCGTCCTTCGCCAGGTAGCGCCAGCTTTCCTTCGGCGAGAAGCGGCCGCCGAAACCGCGGTCGACCACGAACTGGTCGAGCACCATGAAGGCGTGCGAGCGCGGCAGGTTGTGCTCGCGCGTGAAGCCGTGCGGCGT
Source organism: Caballeronia novacaledonica (assembly GCA_048497655.1). Lineage (GTDB taxonomy): Bacteria > Pseudomonadota > Gammaproteobacteria > Burkholderiales > Burkholderiaceae_F > JADJWR01. The sequence goes on along the minus strand of JBHJND010000151.1, from coordinate 2,775 downwards.
CATCAGCAGGTCGAACGCCGGATTGGGCGATGGCCCGGTCATCTGCTTCTTCTCGAAGCGGCCGGTGCGGTGCCAGTCCATCTGGTCGGCGGTGTCGAACTGGTTCTTGTGGCAGGCGCCGCAGGTGGCCGGGTCGGTCGAGGTCACCGGCCGCGCCGAGGGATTGCCGATGTGCCTGTCGATGCCGCTGTGGCATGAGGTGCACGCCAGTCCCTTGTGCTTGCCCGAGTCGTGGAACTCCTTGATCGGCGCGTGGCAGCCGAAGCAGGTGCCGGCGTCGAACTTCGTCGCCGCAGGCGCCTTCTTCGCCGGCGCTGCCGGCGCCTGGGCCGAGGCGGGTGCCGCGGCCATGGTGAGGAAGACGGCCGCCGCCAGCGCAGCGGACGCACGCAGGATCAGATCGGTAAAGCGCAACATCGCGGGACTCCCCTCTCTTGGCTTCTTGCAGGTGCGAGGCGCGGCCGCGCGTGACGCGGCGTCGCAACATGCTTGAAGTTTCGATCGGAGCGGTCCGGCGCGATTGACCGGAGTCAAGCCGGTTTTCGCCTACCTCCATCGGGGTAGGCGATTGGTTACGCCAACGGTTACGAAGGCGGCGCGCGCCGTTGCGGCGGCGCCTCAGCGCAGCTCGGTGTCGATGGTGACCGCAACGTCGCCGCGGCCGACCTTGACCGGCTTGGAAAGGCCCTCGAGGTCGCCCTTCTCCGGCATCGGGCTGCCGGACTTCGACACCCGCGCGCCGACGATCACTTCGCCGAATTTCGACAGCGTCATGTCGGGCGACATGGCCATCGTGTCGTCGAGCGAGAAGGTCTTCGGCAGGTCCTTTGCCTTGACGCGCGTGAGCGCCAGCGGCATCCGCGAGCCCTCGGCGGCGCGGGCGAAGATGATCACACTGTCCTCCGGCGCGACCTTGGCGCGCAGTTCGGCGCTGAGCGTCACCGTGCCGCCGACGCGGCCGCCCGTGGCTGCCGCGACGGCGTCGCCGGCCGGCTTGGCGCTAGTCGCCGGCCCCGCGGCCTTGGTCGCCGGCTCAACGGGCCTGGCAGCGGGCGGCGGCGCAGCGGCCATGGCCGCCGGCATGCCGCCGCGCGAGCGGGCCTCGGCGATGCTGCCGGCCAACTGCTGCTTCATCGGCGCCTCGGCCGGCAGTGACGCGTAGAGCTTCTCCCACAACGCGACCGCGCCCTTGTAGTCCTGGCGGTCGAAGGCGTCGGTGCCGGCCATCGCCAGTGCCTTCCACTGCAGCGGATCGATCTTCAGCGCGCGATTGACCAGTTCCATCGGCTTGCCGGCGAGCTTGCGCCCCTGCGCCATCGCCAGCGCATCGGCGTAGTCGGCCAGCAGCGAAGCGTCGTCGGGCACCAGTGCGATCAGCTTGTCGAAGGCCGCCGAGGCCTCGGCGAAGCGCCCCATCGAGTAGTAGGTGCGCGCCAGCGTCGCCCAGCCGTTGACGTTGTCCGGCTCCGCCTTCAGCCGCTCGGCCAGACGTTCGGTCATGCTGGCCAGTTCGTCGCTGCCGAACTGATGCGCGGCATCGGCGCCCTGCCGCGCCAGCGGATTGAAGGCCGAGAGGTCGCCGTAGCGCGCGTACAGCATCGCCGAGGCAATCGGCACCACCAGCACGACCACCGCCGCGGTCAGCTTGCCGGTCTGGGTCGCCCGTGGCGCCTCGGCCACCGCCGGCTCGGCCTGCGTCTCCTCGAGCACGCGCTGCTGCAGGTCGGCCTTGGTGGCCGCGTACTGCGCATCGGCAATCGCGCCGCGCGCGTGCTCGACCTCGAGTTCGGCCAATTGATCCTTCAGGATGCCGAGATTGACCGCGGTGCGGTCGATCTTGCTGCGCGCGCCGCCGCGCAGCAGCGGCGGCAGCAGCCACGCCAGGCCGACCACGACCATGACCACCGCGGCGACGATGAACCCGGTCACTTGACCTCTCCCTCGCCGCCCAGCAGGCGCTCGGCGCGCTCGCGGTCGGCCGCCGACATCGGCTCGGGCCGCGCAGCCCTGGCGCGCGCGCGCACGACGCGCCAGCCGATCAGGATGCCGAGCGCCAGCAGCATGAACGGCCCGGCCCACAGCAGCACCGTGGTTGCCTTCAGCGGCGGCCGGTAAAGCACGAAGTCGCCGTAGCGCTCGGTCATGAAGGCGATGATCTCGGCATCGGTCTTGCCGGCCGCCATCTGCTCGCGCAGCTTGTTGCGCAGGTCCACGGCCAGCCCGGCGCGCGAATCGGCGATGGTCTCGTTCTGGCACACCAGGCAGCGCAGCTGCTTGGCCAGCTCGACCTCGCGCTTGGCGACAACCGGGTCGTTCAGCGTCGGCTGCGCTTCGTTGGCAGCCACCGGCGACGTAAGCACGGCAAGCGCCATGCCGCCGGCGATCAGGAAACTTCTCATGACTTCTGCAACTCCTGCACCAGCGGCACGATCTTCTTCGCCATCGCCTCGGCCGTGACGGGGCCGATGTGCTTGTAGCGGATGATCCCCTGCTTGTCGATGACGAAGGTCTCCGGCACGCCGTAGACGCCGAAGTCGATGCCGAGCTTGCCGTCGTAGTCGATGAAGGTGGTCGTGTACGGATCGCCGAGCTCGGCCAGCCACTTGCGGCCGGCCTCGGGCGTGTCCTTGTAGTTCATGCCGATGATCGGCACCATCTTCTTCGCCGCCAGCTCGTTCATCAGCGGATGCTCGACGCGGCAGGGCGTGCACCACGATGCCCAGACGTTGATGATCCACACCTGCCCGGCCATGTCGCGGCTTGCGAACATCTCGT
>JBHJND010000150.1:0-7623 GCA_048497655.1 Caballeronia novacaledonica | reverse complement strand
GTCGGGCAGGCGTCCTTGCAGCGGCCGCACTCGGTGCAGGTGAAGGCGTCGAAGGCGTCCTTCCACACCAGGTCGGCGGCGGTTGTGATGCCGACCTTCATGTCGTCGCCCGCCTCGTCGCTCATGATCTTCTCGAGGTCGACCGACGGCACGCGGGCGAGAGGCGTGTCGCGGCTGAAGAACACCGCCGGCAGCGCGGTGACGATATGGAAGTGCTCGCCCCAAGGCAGCAGGACCAGGAAGCTGAACACCGTCAGCATCTGGATCCAGTAGAAGGCGTGCTGTCCCAGGTTGAGCGCCTCCGGCGACAGGCCCGACAGCGCCGACGCGACCGCCGAGCCGACCAGGGCGAACGACTGTTCGTGCGCGATGCCGGGATCGGCCTTGCCCAGCAGCGCAAACCTGAAGCCGTCGAACAGGAAGTCGGTGACCATGATGATCAGGATCAGCGACAGCACCACGATCGCCTCGCGGTTCGGCTCTAGCCGCCGCGGCTTCAGCACGAAGCGGCGCCAGAAGGCGTACAGCACCGCCACCGTCACGGCGACCTCGACCAGGTCCTTGAGCGCCGCGTACAGCCCGCCCGCCAGGCCCGGGTAGACGAAGGCCGGCGAGTAGCCGATCACCAGCAGCTGGACCTTGCGCACCAGCAGCGTCATGAAGCCGAGGAAGATGACCGTGTGCATCACCCCCGGCCTGAACTCGCCGGCGATCATCCGCGACTGCAGGACGCCGATCGACAGCAACCTCTTCAGGCGCTCGCCCGGCCGGTCCCAGCGCACCTCGGGCTGCAGGGCGGCGACGATCGCGAGCTTGCGCCAGCAGAGGTAGCCGAACCCGGCCAGGCCGAGCAGCAGGATCAGCGTGATGGCGAGCGGTCCCATTCGATGGCTCCCGGCGCGATCGCTTCAACGGGGCGGGCGCTTCAGCGCGCGCGGACCCGGCGGCCCGGCGCGGTCAGCGAGGGCGCAAGCGTTGATTTGCGCATGGCCGCGAGCATCCGGCGGCCCTTGCACCGGCGTCAACGGCGCTTTGCAGGACTGTTGATCCTCGCCAAATCAGGCGTTGTCGCCCTGCGGCGCGACCGGCAGGTAGCGCACGCCATAGGAGTCCGTCCTCGACTCGAGCAGCACCGGCGCACGCGCATGCCAGAGGATCGGCGGCTCGAGACGGCGCGCCGCGTGGCGGGCGGCATCGCGCGGCACGTTGCGCAGCAGCGTCACGTGGGCGACGAAGGGCTTGCGGTCGTAGCGCACGTCGAGCTCGTCGAGCAGCCGGCGCGCCCGGGCCGCCAGCGCATCGAGCTGTGGGTTGGCTCCGCCGGCCCACAGCACGCGCGCGCCGCCGAAGGCCCCGACCGCGTCGAGCGACCAGTCGAAGGGCATGCACGCTTCGGCGGCCAGCCGTGCCGCGACCTCCCGCGCACGGTCCGCTTCGAGCGCGCCGATGAAGGCCAGCGTGAGGTGCAGGTTCTCGCGCCGCGTGCGCCGTGCGGCAGGAAAACGCGCGTGTTGCTCGCCGGCGAGCCGGTCGAGCCACTGCAGGGCACCCTGGTCGGGCTGCAGGGCGACGAAGCAGCGGATCGTCGAGCGCGGGGACGCCTGATCCGGCGACGCCGCCGGCGCCCGGCCGCGCGTGCCCACTAACTCGACCGCCTGCGCCGGCGCAGGATTGCGCGGCGGCACTCGCCGACCAGCGCCGGTCCGCGGTAGATGATCCCGGTGTACAGCTGCACCAGCGCCGCCCCGGCGGCGAACTTCGCCACCGCATCGTCGCCGCTCATGATGCCGCCGACGCCGATCACCGGCAGCGCACCCTTCAGGTGCTGCGCGAGCATGCGCACGACCTCGGTCGAGCGCGCGGCGAGCGGCGCGCCGGACAGGCCGCCGGTCTCCTCGGCATGAGGCAGTCCGGCCACGCCGTCGCGGGCGATGGTCGTGTTGGTGGCGATGACCGCGTCGATCTCGTGTGCCACCAGCGCATCGGCGATTCGCGGCAGCTCGGCGTCGTCGAGATCGGGCGCGATCTTCACCGCCAGCGGCACCCGCTTGCCGTGTCTGTCGGCCAGTTCCCTGCGCGCCCTGCGCAGGCCGCCGAGCAGCGCCTTCAGCCCGGCGCCGCCCTGCAGAGAGCGCAGGTCCTTGGTGTTCGGCGACGAGATGTTCACCGCGACGTAGCCGGGGCGGTCGAGCAGCAGCGGATAGACGCGGCGCAGGCCAATGAGGTAGTCGTCGAGCGCGCTGTCGATCGGGGTGACGGCGTTCTTGCCGATGTTCAGCCCCAGCACGACGCGGCGGCTGCGGCTCGCCTGCACGTTGGCGACGAAGCGGTCGAGCCCGTCGTTGTTGAAGCCCATGCGGTTGATCAGCGCCCGGGCAGGCGGCAGGCGGAACAGGCGCGGCGCCGGGTTGCCCGGCTGCGGCCGCGGCGTGACGGTGCCGACCTCGATGAAGCCGAAGCCGAAGTCGGCCAGCGCGTCGATGTGCTCGGCGTTCTTGTCCAGACCGGCCGCCAGCCCCACCGGGTTGGGAAAGTCGAGGCCCATGACCTCGAGCGGGTCGTCCGCCACGTGCGGCCGAAGCAGGCGCGTCAGGCCGAGGGCGTGCGCGCGGTCGAGGTTGGCGAACGCCAGATGGTGGGCGGTCTCCGGGTCGAGCCTGAAGACGAGCGGTCGGGCGAGGTCGTAGAGCACGGTCGATTCACGGCGGCCGGCAGCCGGCGCGCGCTGGCTGTTCAGTCCGCCTGCCTGACCCACCGCCCCTGCTGCAGGAGCTCGCTCGGCCGGAACTTCGCCTTGTAGGCCATCTTCGGGCTCGCCTCGATCAAGTAACCGAGGTACAGGTAGGGCAGCCGCAGCAGCCGGCACTGCTCGATCTGCCACAGGATGTTGTAGGTGCCGTAGCTGGCGTGCGGCTCCCCGGTGTCGAAGAACGTGTAGACGGACGACAGGCCGTCGTTCAGCACGTCGATGATCGACACGGCGGTCAGCCGGCCGCGGCTGTCGGCGTCGTCGGCCGGGGCGCGGAACTCCACCAGTCGCGTATTGACCTTGCTCTGCAGGAGGAACTGCGAGTACTGCTCGCGGCTGTCGTTGTCCATGCCGCCGCCGGCGTGCCGCGTCGACTGGTAGCGCAGGTACAGGTCGTAGTGCTCCTGGTCGAAAGCCAGGCCGACGACGCGCGCAGTCAGGTCGCTATGCTGGCGCCAGGCGCGGCGCTGGCTGCGGTTGGCGACGAAGGAGTCGACCGGAACGCGCACCGGGATGCAGGCGCGGCAGCCGTCGCAGTGCGGCCGGTAGGTGAAGATGCCGCTGCGGCGGAAGCCGAGCCGCACCAGTTCGGAGTAGACGTCGGCGTTGATCAGGTGCGCCGGGGTGGCCACCTGCGAGCGTGCCTGCCGGTCGTCGATGTAGCTGCAGGGGTAGGGCGCCGTGGCGTAGAACTGCAGCGCCGAGAACGGCAGTTCCTTGAGGTTCGCCACGTCAGTAGGCGCGCAGCAGGTCGGTCACCGCGCGCTCGCGATAGCGCGACCAGTCGATCGGCGGTCGACGCACGGCAGCCGCGACATGGGAGCAGAACTGAGCACGCGCAATGGCCCGGGCACCGAGCGAAGCAAGGTGAGAGGTCTTCTGCTGGCAGTCTAGCATCGGCACTTCTTCGAGCCGCAGCAGCTGCACCAGCGCGGCCAGCGCGATCTTCGAGGCGTCGGGCTCGAGGCTGAACATCGATTCGCCGAATACCATCCTGCCGATCGCCACGCAGTACAGCCCGCCGATGCGCCGCCCGCCGGCCAGCACCTCGACGCTGTGCGCCAGGCCGCGCTCGTGCAACTCGCAGTAGGCGTCGAGCATTTCGCCGGTGATCCAGGTCCCGTCCTGGCCCGGCCGCGGCGCGGCGCACTCGCGCATGGTCGCCGCGAAGCCGGCGTCGACGCGCACCTCGAAGCGGCCGGCGTTCAGCCCCGAGCGGATGCGGCGCACCAGCGAGCGGCGGGCGACGAACTCGCCGGTGAACAGCACCATGCGCGGGTCCGGGCTCCACCACAGCACCGGATCGTTCTCCGCCGACCAGGGAAAGATGCCCTGCGTGTAGGCCCGCACCAGCGCGTCGGCATCGAGTTGCCGGCTGGCGGCGAGCAGGCCGTTCGGCTGCGCGAGGCTGCGTTCGACCGGCGGAAAGGGATCGCCGGCCGCCAGCCACGGGATCATGGTCGGCCGGCCTGCGCGAGCCTCGCCGGCAACTCGATCGCCTGCACGTGCGTGCCGAACTCCCCGCGCGCGCGGTCGGCGAAGAACAGCCGCAGCGTCTGCGCTACGGTGCGGAAGGCCAGTTCCTGCCAGGGGATCTCGGGCTCCCTGAACAGCCGCACCTCCAGGCTCTCTTCGCCGGGGGCGAACTGCAGGTCGAGCAGGTCGGCGCGGAAGAACACGTGCACCTGCTCGATGTAGGGCACGTCGATCATCGTGAACAGCGGCCCGATGGCCACGCGCGCGCAGGCCTCCTCCACCGTTTCGCGCAGTGCGCCCTCGCGGGTGGTCTCGCCGACCTCCATGAAGCCCGCCGGCAGGGTCCACTTGCCGTAGCGCGGCTCGATCGCCCGCCGGCACAGCAGCACCGTGTCCTCCCACACCGGGATGGTGCCGACCACCGGCCGCGGATTGACGTAGTGCACGGCGCCGCAGTGCTCGCAGACGTCGCGCTCGCGGCTGTCGCCGGCGGGTACGCGGCGGACTATCGGCTGTCCGCAGGCAGCGCAGAAGCGGGTGGCGACACGGCTCATGGCCGAACCAGTCTAGCAACGGCGATCGGCCGCCGATCACCGGCCACGGCGCGGCCTGCCTGCCCGGGAGCGCCGCGAAATTCCGCTATACTTCGCCTTCTTCGGTGCGCCGCGTCCGCGGCTGCCGAGCCAGATATCGCGGGGTGGAGCAGTCTGGCAGCTCGTCGGGCTCATAACCCGAAGGTCGAAGGTTCAAATCCTTCCCCCGCAACCAGACCAACGGCCCTCATTGCGAGGGCCGTTTTCCTTTCTGCGGCGGCCAGTGGACGACGAGGCCCGCCGGCCGGATCGATCCGCCGCGCAGCGCATGCCGGTTGCGTCAAACCGGCCGGCATCGCGCCTCCTAGACTGGCGCAACGCCTTCGATACCCCCGGGGGGCTGCCCATGGCCAAGGTCGGCAAGGTCGACGATCCGTCCTGCTCCGAGTGCGCGCAGTACAACTGCTATCGCCACGACAAGCAGTACCCGAAGTTCTGCGCCACCGAGGAAGCCGACCCGGCGCTGGTGGCCGGGACGCGCGAGACCTACGCCGGCGAGGGGCTCGACGGCCGGCTGGCGCGGGCCGCCGCCGAGGTCGAGGGCCGTTACTACGGCCAGATTTCCCGCTGCGAGGAAATCGTCGCCTTCGCCCACCGCATCGGCGCGAAGCGGATCGGCATCGCCACCTGCTTCGGGCTGATCGAGGAGACCAAGCTCTTCGTACGGATCCTGCGCCTGGCCGGGCTCGATCCGGTGACGGTGCTGTGCAAGGTCGGTTCGGTCGAGAAGGAGTCGATCGGCATCCCGGACGAGCTGAAGATCCGGCCCGGCGCCTACGAGGCCGCCTGCAACCCGATCCTGCAGGCGAAGAACCTCAATGCCGAGCAGACGGACCTGAACGTGATCGTCGGGCTGTGCGTCGGCCACGACGCCCTGTTCAGCCGCCACTCGGAGGCGCCGGTTACGACGCTGATCACCAAGGACCGGCTCACCGGCCACAACCCGGCGGTGGCTCTGTACACGCTGCACTCCTACAGCAAGCGCATCCTCGACGAGCAACGGATGCGGGAACTCTGAGCGACGCGGCGTCCCGCAACGGCGCTGTGGCCTGCCGTCGGCGCGCAGCGTTAGGCTGTGCGCGAGTGCTGCTTCGCTGCCACCGATAGGAGGAGACGATGCCGGACACCGTGCGCAAGGTGCATTACTTCTCGACCTCGGTCGCCGACCGCCCGGGCGAGGCCTTCAAGGTGCTCGCCTCGATGGTCAGCGGCGGTGTGAACCTGCTCGCCTGCAGCGGCACCGCGCGCGGCCGGCGGGCGCAGATCGACGTGGTGCCGGACGACACCCGCCGCTTCGCGACGGCGGCCAGGAAGGCCGGCCTCGCCTTCAGCGAGAAGAAGTCCGGATTCCTGATCCAGGGCGACGACCGGCCGGGTGCGCTGGCGGAGAACGTCAAGGTGCTCGCCGACGCCGGAATCAACATCGTCGCCGTCGACGCGCTGACGGCCGGCGCCGGCCGCTGGGGCGCGATCGTCTGGGTGGCGGACAAGGATGTGCGGCGCACCGGCAGCCTCCTGCGCGCGAAGGCGAAGTAGCGCCGCGCTGCGTTGCGGCGGAGCAGGTCAGAAGCGCATCACCAGGCCGGCGCCGATCGCCCAGGCCTGGCCGCGCTCGGTGGCCGTGTCCTTGCGCGGCCAGAAGTAGCCGAGGATCAGTTCGCCGAGCAGCCAGTCCTTGTAGACGGGCTGCTCCCAGCGCGCGCGCAGGCCGTACTCCGACACCTCGGCTTCGCCGCCGGTCTGGCCGTTGATCAGACCCTCCAGCGACAGTTGGCGCTGGAAGCCGAAGTCCTTGTACAGGCCGAGGCTGCTCGCCCACGCGACGCCGTCGGTGTACTGCGCCCAGGTGGCGGCGGAGTTCCAGCGCAGCGCCAGCGACGGTTCGAACAGGTGCCCGTAGTTGAGCGCCGTCGTCGAGCCGAAGCCATCGTCCAGCGTCCAGAACAGCGTCTGCGTCAGTTCGATCGCGTCGCGCCGGGTCAGGTCCCACGAGTCCCGGTAGCGCGCCTGCGTGTAGGGCTTGAAGCCGCCGCGCAGGCCGGCGCGCAGCGAAAGCACTTCGGCGACCTGCGCGCCGACTCCGGCGAAGAACGACTGGTCCTCGCGCGTTTCCTGCAGCAACTGCTCGCGGCGCGTGAATCCTTCCGGCCGGTCGGAGACGACTTCCTTCTCGTTGTCGCGGCCGACGAAGAGATAGGCGCGCTCCCTGATGTTCGGCAGGTCCAGGCGCACGCGGAAGCGGGTCAGCCAGTCGAAACCCTCGTCCTGCCGCCACAGGAAACTCAGCCCGACGGCGCCGGCGACCCGGCCGCCTTTCTCGAAGGGCTTGTCGCCGAACAGTTCGTCGACGCCGTGCGCCACCCACTCGACGGCGTCGTGCAGATACTTGCGCGTGGTGTCGATCGCGTTGGTGCGCTCGACGTAGACGTACTCCGCGGAACCTTCATCGCCGGCCGCCGGCGCCTCGGCCGCCGGCGGCGCGGATTCGGCGGGGGGCGGTGTGGTGCCGAAGGCCGCCGAGGGCAGCCCGATCAGAACAGCCACGGCAATCGGGCGCAGCATGTGATTCCAGTCTTGCCGCAGTCGGGTGCGCTGCCACACTCCCGGCGTCGGCCCCGCCCCTACCGGCATCGGCAAGGCGCAACTGCAGAGCCTCGACGTTCGCGCGACCCGCACGCGGTGTGCCGCCAATTATGCAGGCAATCGCCGCGACGGCCTTTGGGGAGGCGCGTTGCGCTCCCTCGTCGCCGGCCGCGGCTGTCAGAATGCCGCATCGAATTCCCTTCCATGCCCGGCACGGCGGCC
>JBHJND010000149.1:0-1959 GCA_048497655.1 Caballeronia novacaledonica | reverse complement strand
CGGGGCGATCGTCTTCAACGGCGCCTACACCACGCTGATGCCGTGCGTGCACCTCGGCGCGCATTATGTGCTGGCGCGCCAGTTCGACGCCGCCGAGGCGATCGCGCTGATCGAGCGGCACGAGGTCACGCACACGGTGATGGTGCTGGCGCAGATCGTCGCGCTGCTCGACTCGCCCGACTTCTCGCCACAGAAGCTGGCCTCGCTGCAGATGCTGCTGTCGCTCGGCGCGCCGCTGCACCAGGAACAGAAGGACCGCCTCAACCGCCTGCTGCCGGGACGCTTCTACGAGCTGTACGGGCTGACCGAGGGCTTCGTCACCGTGCTCGACGTCACCGACTCGGTGCGCAAGGCCGGCTCGGTCGGCGTGCCGCCGCCGTTCTTCTCGATGCGCATCGTGCGCGAGGACGGCACCGACGCGGCGGTGGGCGAGATCGGCGAGATCATCGGCCGCGGGCCGATCCTGATGAGCGGCTACCACAACCGCCCCGACCTGACCGAGAAGGCGATCCGCAACGGCTGGCTGTTCACCGGCGACATGGGCTTTGTGGACGACGACGGCTTCCTGCACCTGGTCGACCGCAAGAAGGACATGATCGACTCGGGCGGCGTGAAGGTCTATCCGCGCGACATCGAAGAGGTCGCGGTGCGCCACCCGGCGGTGGCCGAGGTGGCGGTGTTCGGCGTGCCCGACGAGAAGTGGGGCGAGACCCCGGTGGCGGCGGTGATCCTGCACAGCGACGCGCAGGTCGGCGAGGACGAACTGCGCGACTGGATCAACGACCACGTGGCGGCGCGCTACCAGCGCTTATCGCGTGTGCTGGTGATGAAGGACTTCCCGCGCAGCGCCGCCGGCAAGACGCTGAAGCGCGAGATGCGCGCGCCGTTCTGGAAGGGCCGCGAGAAGAGCATCTGACGCACGCGGGCCCGGAAAGACGGAGGGCCAGGCACCTCCCGGTGGCTGGCCCGTCCGAGGGCAGGCTCGAAGCCCGCCGCAGGTGGTGTATCAGCGATACACCAGAACCGGAATCGTCGAGTGCGTCAGCACCTTCTGAGTTTCACTGCCGAGCAGGACCGCGCTCAGGCCGCGCCGCCCGTGCGAGGCCATGAAGATCACGTCGCAGCCGTGTCTCTTCGCCGTGTCGATGATCGCCTCGTAGGGCGAGAACGACTTGACGGTCGCGGTCTCGCAGGGAACGTTGGCAGCCTTCGCCGCCTCCACCACCGGCGCCAGCCGCTGCTCGGCGGCCTGGGCGTTGCGCGCCTCGAAAGCCTCGAGCGTCTCGGGGCGGTACTCGGACAACGTCGAGTACGAGTAGGGCTCGACCACCGTCAGCCCGACCACCGACGCGCCCAGCTGCCCGGCCATTTTCAGCGCCCCCTGCACCGCCTTGGTCGACAGCTCGGAGCCGTCGGTAGGCAGCAGGATCTTCTTGAACATGTCGGTTTCTCCAGAGCGACGAAAGTCATGCTAAGCGCCGGCCGGAGGCCGGCAATTGATGGCTATCAAGCCGCCGCCAAGCGACGCGCGCCCGCTGCCAGATGCCGCAAGGCGACCGCCGCGGCGGCGAATCCCATCGCTCCGGTGACGGCGACTGTGGAGCCGTAGCCGGCGCAGGCAAGGCGCGCCTGCGGCGAGCAGTCCTGCGGCGCCAGGATCGGTTCGTCCGAGTAGATCGCCGCAACGTCGAAGCGGCGTATCCGCGTACCGCTTTCGCGGGGGAAGCCGTAGTACCGGCGCAGCCGGTAGCGGACCTTGGCCAGCAGCGGGTCGCCGCTGGCGCGAGCCAGGTCGTCATGCCGCAGGCGCGTCGGGTCGACGCGCCCGCCGGCGGCGCCGCAGGTGATCGTGGCGATGCCCTGCGCGCGACAGGCGGCGATCAGCGCCGCCTTGGCGCTCACCTGGTCGATGCAGTCGAGCAGCAGGTCGTGGCCGGCGGCCAGCCGCGCCGCATTGTC
>JBHJND010000148.1:0-8242 GCA_048497655.1 Caballeronia novacaledonica | reverse complement strand
GCGCCGGGCGACGCCGTGAAGACGCTGCGCCGCTACCTGACGCGCGAGGTGGTGCGCTCCACCGGCTTCATGATGTTCGCGCTGCTGGCGCTGTTCGCCTTCTTCGACCTGCTGGCGCAGATGGACGACCTGCGCCCGGGCGGCTACACGCTGTCGGCGGCGCTTGCCTTCGTTGCGCTGTCGCTGCCGTCGCGCGCCTACGAGCTGATGCCGATCGGCGCCCTGATCGGCGCCATCTTCGCGCTGTCGCGGCTGGCGTCGAACTCGGAGTTCACCGTCATGCGCGTGTCGGGGATGAGCACGCGCGCGCTGGCGCTCGCCGTGGTGCGGGTCGGGCTGCTGTTCGTCGCGCTGACCTATTTCCTCGGCGAGGTAGTCGCGCCGCCGCTGGAGCGCAAGGCGCAGGAGGTGCGCGCCGAGACCCGCGGCCAGGGGGTGATCAGCAGCAAGCTGCGTTCCGGCGTGTGGGTGCGCGACACCGTGCGCGACGACGCCGGCGAGGTGCATCGCTGGCGCTTCGTCAACGTCGGCACGGTGCGGCCCGACGGCACCTCGAGCAACTGGAAGATCTTCGAGTTCGACCGCGACTTCCGCCTGCTGTCGATCGGCACCGCGGCGAGCGGCCGCTTCGCCCCGCACGAAGGCGTGCCGAAGTGGCAGCTGACCGACGTGGTCGAGACGCGCCTGCCGGTGGTGCCGGCGGCGGACACCAGGCCGGCCGAGCTGCGCACGGAGATCGTGCGCATCGAGGAGCGGACCTGGGAGTCGGCGCTGACGCCGAACATCCTCGGCGTGCTGCTGGTGCAGCCGGAGCGGATGGCGGCGGTGGAACTGGTGCGCTACATCGCGCACCTGTCGGCCAACCGGCAGCAGACCGAGCCGTACGAGATCGCGCTGTGGAACAAGGTCTTCTACCCGCTGGCGATCGTCGTGATGATGATGCTGGCGCTGCCGTTCGCCTACCTTCACGTGCGGCAGGGCAGCGTCAGCCTGAAGATCTTCGCCGGCGTGATGATCGGCGTGCTGTTCTACATGCTGAACAAGCTGTTCGCCCACCTCGGCCTGCTGCACACCTGGCCGCCGCTGGCGATCGCCGTGCTGCCGAGCCTGGTGGTGCTGGCGGTGGCGCTCGGCGCGCTGTACTGGATCGAGCGGCGATGAGCGGCAGCCGGGGGCTGTGCACGCAAGACGCGCACTGCCGGCCCTGGCGTGAGCGGGCGAGACCGCTCACCAGACCGGCCGCCCGCCGATTCGCGGTCGACCATGGCGTCTAGTTCTGCAGCAGTGAGCGGATCGCCGAGCGCAGCACGCGCGTGACCTGCTGGCGGCTGATGCCCGGGTGTCGCAGCGCGCGGACCATCAGGCCGTCGAACAGCGCCATCAGCACGTCGATCCTGCCGTCGAGGTCGCGCGTCTCGCGGCCGGCCGGCAGGCCGTCGTGCAGCAGTTTGCGCAGGACCGCCCGCACTCGCGCGTCGACCGACTGCACCATCTCGGCGATCGGCGGGCTGCGGCCCGCCTCGGCCAGCACTTCCAGCTGCAGCGCCGACTTGCGGCGGTCGAGCTTGTCGGCGACGCCGGCCTCGATGCGCTCGACGATCGCCTCCACCAGGTCGCCGGCGGCGCGCAGTTCCTCGGCACGCCGGAAGAAGCCGGCGAGGTCGCGCTCGACGATGGCAGCGATGATCGCCTCCTTGCTGTCGAAGTAGTTGTAGATGTGGCCGGCGCTCATGCCGAAGGTCCTGGCGATCTCGGCCATGCTGGCGTTGTGAAAGCCCCGTTCGCGGAAGCACTGCTCGGCCGCGTCGAGGATCTGCTGCCGGCGCACTTCCGCCAGGCTCGGCGCTGCACGGTCCGCCGCGTTCACTTCAGTGCCCTTGCGCGGCGACGGCGCGCTTGCCCGGGAACCAGCGCCGGACGACGACGAACAGCAGCGGCACCAGGAACACGCCGAGCAGGGTCGCCGCCAGCATGCCGCCGAGCACGCCGGTGCCGACCGCGTGCCGGCTGTTGGCGCCGGCGCCGGTGCTGATCGCCAGCGGCAGCACGCCGAAGCCGAAGGCGAGCGAGGTCATGATGATCGGCCGCAGCCGCAGGCGCGCCGCGTGCAGCGTGGCCCGCACCAGTTCCTCGCCCTGCTGGTACATGGCGTTGGCGAACTCGACGATCAGGATCGCGTTCTTCGCCGACAGGCCGACGATTGTCAGCAGGCCGACCTGGAAGTACACGTCGTTGGACAGCCCGCGCAGCAGCGTGGCCAGCGCCACGCCGAAGACGCCGGCGGGAACGATCAGCATCACCGAGAAGGGCACCGACCAGCTCTCGTACAGCGCCGCCAGGCACAGGAAGACCACCAGCAACGACAGCGCATAAAGCAGCGGCGCCTGGCTGCCCGAGCGCTTCTCCTCGAAGCTCAGCCCGGTCCACTCGTAGCCGATGCCCGGGTGGGCCTGCTGCACCTGGGCGATCAGCCGCTCGATGATCGCCATCGCCTGGCCGGAGCTGCCGCCCGGCGCGGCCGCGCCCTGGATCTGCATCGTCGGCACGCCGTTGTAGCGCTCCAGCCGCGGCGAGCCGTAGGTCCAGCGCGCCGTGGCGAAGGAGGAGAACGGCACCATCTGGCCGCTGCTGTTGCGCACGTGCCATTTGGCGAGGTCCTCGGGCAGCATGCGCGCCGGCGCGTCGGCCTGCAGATACACGCGCTTGAGCCGGTTGCGGTCGATGAAGTCGTCGATGTACTGCCCGCCCCAGGCGGTGGCGAGCACGTCGTTGATCGCTGCCGTGGTCAGCCCCAGCGCGCCCGCCTTGGCCGAATCGATCTCGATCCGGTACTGCGGCGTGTCTTCCTGGCCGCCGGGACGCACGGCCATCAGGCCGGGCTCCTTCGCCGCCAGGCCGAGCAGCATGTTGCGCGCCGCCAGCAGACCTTCATGGCCGAGGTTGCCGCGGTCCTGCAACTGCAGCGTGAAGCCGCTCGAGGTGCCCAGCCCAGGCACCGACGGCGGCGCAAAGGCGAACACCAGCGCGTCCTTGATCTGCGAGAAGGCGCCCATCGCGCGCCCGGCGATCGCCTGCGCCGTGCGCGCCGCGCCCGGCCGCTCGTCCCAGTGCTTGAGCTTGACGAAGGCGATGCCGGTGTTCTGGCCGCTGCCGCCGAAGCTGAAGCCGGCCACCGCGAACATCGACTCGACGTTGTCCTTCTCGCGTTCCAGGTAGTGATCCTCGACCCGCTTGACCACCTCCAGCGTCCGCTCCTGGGTGGCGCCGGCCGGCAGCACGAACTGCGTGAACAGGATCCCCTGGTCTTCGTCCGGGATGAAGGAGGTCGGCAGCCGCAGCAGGATTACCGCCATCGCGCCGACCACCGCCAGGTAGATGGCGAAGTAGCGCAGCGGCTTGGCGATGGCGTGGCCGACGCTGCGCTCGAACGCGTTGGCGGCCGCGTTGAAGCTGCGGTTGAACCAGCCGAAGAAGCCTCCCTTGCCGATCTGGTGGCCGGGCGCCGGCGTGTCCTTCAGCAGCGTCGCGCACAGCGCCGGCGTCAGGACCAGCGCCACCAGCACCGACAGCGCCATCGCCGAGACGATGGTGACCGAGAACTGCCGGTAGATGACGCCGGTGGAGCCGCCGAAGAAGGCCATCGGCACGAACACCGCCGAGAGCACCAGCGCGATGCCGACCAGCGCGCCGGTGATCTGGTCCATCGACTTGCGGGTGGCCTCCAGCGGCGACAGGTGCTCGTCGTGGATCAGCCGCTCGACGTTCTCGACCACCACGATCGCGTCGTCGACCAGCAGGCCGATCGCCAGCACCAGGGCGAACATGGTCAGCATGTTGATCGAGAAGCCGGCCACCGCCAGCGCGCCCATCGTGCCGAGCAGCACCACCGGGATGGCGATCGTCGGGATCAGCGTCGCCCGCCAGTTCTGCAGGAACAGGTACATCACCAGGAACACCAGCAGCACCGCCTCGGCCAGCGTCTTGACCACTTCCTCGACCGAGACCTTGACGAAGTCGGTGGTGTCGAAGGCGAACACGGCCTTCATGCCGGGCGGGAAGGCGGCCGCCAGTTCGTTCACCCGCGCCCTGACCGCGGCGCCGGTGGCCAGCGCGTTGGCGCCCGGCGCCAGCCGCACCGCCACGCCGGTCGACGGCGAGCCGTTGAAGCGCGAGAGATTCGTGTAGTTCTCGGCGCCGATCTCGATGCGCGCCACGTCGCGCAGCCGCACCGTGCTGCCGTCCGGCCGCGTGACGAGCAGGATGTCGCCGAACTGCTCCGGTGTCTGCAACCTGCTCTGCGCGGTGATGGTGGCATTCAGCTGCTGCCCCGGCACCGCCGGCAGTCCGCCGAGCTGGCCCGACGAGACCTGCGCGTTCTGCGCCTGGATGGCGGCGCGCACGTCGGCCGGCACCAGCCTGTACTGCAGCAGCCTGGCCGGGTCGAGCCAGACGCGCATGGCGAACTGCGAGCCGAACACCGTCAGGTCGCCGACGCCGGGCACCCGCGACAGCGGCTCCTGCAGGTTGGTGATCACGTAGTCGCCGAGGTCGGCATTGGTCATGCGGCCGTCGGTGGAGACGAAGCCCACCACCATCAGGAAGTCGCTGGTCGACTTGTTGACCCGCACGCCCTGCTCCTGCACCGCCTGCGGCAGCAGCGGCAGCGCCAGCTGCAGCTTGTTCTGCGTCTGCACCTGGGCGATGTCGACGTTGGTGCCGGCCTGGAAGGTGAGCGTCACCGTCGCCGCGCCGGTCGAGTCGGACGACGACGACATGTACAGCAGGCCGTCGAGCCCGGTCATCTTCTGCTCGATCACCTGGGTGACCGAGTCCTCGACCGTCTTCGCCGACGCGCCGGGATAGGTGGCGTTGATCACCACCGCCGGCGGCGCGATCTGCGGATACATCGACACCGGCAGCGCGCGCAGCGCCAGCGCGCCGGCCAGCATGATCACGATGGCGATCACCCAGGCGAAGATCGGCCGATCGATGAAGAAGCGCGACATGGGCGGCCCGCGCGCTCTAGTTGCCGGCGGCCGGGGCTTTGCCGGCCTCGCCCCTGGCCGGCGCGGCGTCGGCCTTCGCCGCGGCCGGCGCCGGCGCAGCGGGCGGCGCGGCCTTCTCCACCGCCTTGGCCGGCGCGCCGGGCCGCGCCCGCTGCAATCCCTCGACGATCACCCGGTCGCCGGCCGCCAGCCCCTCGCTGACCAGCCACTGGCTGCCGATGGCGCGGTCCGCGCGCAGCTGGCGGCTTTGCACCGTGCCGTCGGCGGCAACGACCAGCGCCACGGCATTGCCGCGCGGGTCGCGGCTGACCGCCTGCTGCGGCACCAGGATCGCGTTCTCGCGCACGCCTTCCTCGAGCAGCGCGCGCACGTACATGCCCGGCAGCAGCTGCTGCTTCGGGTTGGGGAAGACGGCGCGCAGCGTCACGGCCCCCGAGGTCGGGTCGACGCTCACCTCGGAGAACTGCAACCTGCCCTCGAGCGGATAGGCGCTGCCGTCTTCGAACAGCAGCTTCACGCGCGCCTGCTCGGCGCCGGCGCTCTTCAGCCGGCCGCTGGCCAGCTCGCGCCGCAGGCGCAGCAGGTCGGCGCTCGACTGCGTCACGTCGACGTAGATCGGATCGAGCTGCTGGATCGTCGCCAGTGCCGTTGCCTGGTTGGCGGTGACCAGCGCGCCGGGGGTCAGCGCCGAGCGGCCGATCAGGCCGCTGATCGGCGCGGTGACGGTGGTGTAGCCGCGGTTGATGCGCGCCGTCTGCAGCGCCGCCCGCGCGGCGGCGACGTCCGCCTCGGCCTGCTTCAGCGCGACTGCGACCTCGTCGCGCGCGTCCTGGCTGACGAAATTGATCGCCGCCAGCTCCTCGTAGCGCACCGCCTTGACCCTGGCGGTGGCCAGGTTCGCCTCCGCCTTGGCGAGCGCCGCCTGCGCGCGCTCCACCTCGGCCTCATAGCTGGCCGGGTCGATCCGGTACAGCGGCGAACCGGCCTTGACCTCGGCCCCTTCGCGGAACAGCCGCTCCTTGAGGATGCCGCCGACCTGCGGCCGCACCTCGGCGACCAGGTAGGCGCTGGTACGACCCGCGAGTTCGGTGGTCAGCGCCACCGGCTCCTGCCGCACGGTGACGACGGTGACCTCGGGCGGCGCGCCGGCGGCGGTGGCGGCAGGCGCCTTGTCCGCCTGCTGGCAGGCAGCGACGAGCAAGGCGGCTGGCAGCAGCGCGGCGAGGCGCAGCGCCGGCAGGCGGGCGAGGGCGGTGGTCGGCGGCGTCGGTCTCATGGCTCGGTCGCAGTAGCGCCGTCGGCTGCGTCGGCAGCCGGCGGCCGTCCGGGCCACGAGGTGCGGCCCGGCGGACTGAATGACCGTTCATTCTCCGCCGTTGCCGCTGCCGCCGCAAATCGGCAGCGGGCCGTGCGCCGTCAGGCCGTCTTGCGGCTGTCGTCGCGGGCCTTGGCGCCGAAAGGATAGGCGCCGCCGCCCTTGCCGCTCGGCGGGATGCGCAGCGACAGGATCATCGTCGCCGCCAGCACGATCACCGTGAAGCCGAGCGACCAGGCGACCGGGATCTTGTAGACGTCGATCAGCAGCATCTTGGTGCCGATGAACACCAGCACCACCGCCAGGCCGTAGGACAGCAGGTGGAACCTCTCGTGCATGCCGGCGAGCAGGAAGTACATCGCGCGCAGGCCGAGGATGGCGAACACGTTCGAGGTCAGCACGATGAACGGGTCGGTGGTGATGGCGAAGATGGCCGGGATCGAGTCGACGGCGAAGATGACGTCGACGATGCCGATCAGCAGGATCACCACGAAAAGCGGCGTGGCCATTTTCACGCCGTCGACCACGGTGAAGAACTTCTCGCCGTCATAGCCGGGCGCGATCTTCATGCGGCCGCGCACCCACTTCAGCGCCGGGTTGCCCTCCAGGTCGGGTTCCTGGCCAGCCGCCCACCACATCTTGACGCCGGTGAAGACGAGGAAGGCGCCGAACAGGTAGAGGATCCAGTGGAACTGGGCGATCAGCCAGGCGCCGATGAGGATCATCACCGCGCGCAGCACCAGCGCGCCGAGGATGCCGATCATCAGCACCCGCTTCTGGAATTCCGCCGGCACCGCGAAATAAGTGAACACCATCAGGAAGACGAAGATGTTGTCCACCGCCAGCGCCTTCTCGACCAGGTAGCCGGTGATGAACTCGAGCGCCTTGGTGTTGGCCACCTCGCGGGTGGCCGCGTCGGCGCCGGTGCCGCCCAGGTACCACCACAGCCAGCCGACGAAGACGAAGGAAACCGCGACCCAGACCAGCGACCAGACGGTCGCCTCCTTCATCGAGACGCGGTGCGCGCCCTGCTTGTTCAGGGCGAAGAAGTCGACCAGCAGGGCGACCAGTACAAAGGCCGCGAAAAGCGACCACATCAGCGGCGTGCCGATGCCGACCATGGCGAACTCCGGTTTGTGCGGTCCCGGCGCGGACCCTTGTAATTATCGTTCGCCCTCTGGTCTCGCCGACCGGTGCCCTTGCGGCATCGGCCCGTGGCGCCGGGCAGGAAACGGCTCGCGCCGAGCCGCACCCTGTCCGTATTGACGACGCCGCAGTTATCCCGGCGCGCTGCGCCGAACGGCTACTCCCCATCGGAGGCGGGCGGATTAGAACAGCCGCCCGGGGCGGCGGGCATCAGGGCTAACCCTCGGCCGGGGCGGGCGATACGATCGGCTTTCCGGTCGTCCGGCGACCGATGACCAGGCACGGCGATGAACAAGCCCCGCAAGAAGCCCGAGGAACTGCGCAGCCACCGCTGGTACGGCGTGCGCGACCTGCGCTCGTTCGGCCACCGCTCGCGCACGGCGCAGATGGGCTACCACCGCTCCGACTACGCCGGCAAGCCGGTGATCGCGATCGTCAACACCTGGAGCGAGATCAATCCCTGCCACACGCACTTCAGGCAGCGGGCCGACGAAGTCAAGCGCGGCATCTGGCAGGCCGGCGGCTTCCCGGTCGAGATGCCGGCGATCTCGCTGTCGGAACCGTTCCAGAAGCCGACCACCATGCTCTATCGCAACCTGCTGGCGATGGAGACGGAGGAACTGCTGCGAAGCTATCCGGCCGACGGCTGCGTGCTGATGGGCGGCTGCGACAAGACCACGCCGGCGCTGATCATGGGCGCGCTGTCGATGAACCTGCCGGCCATCTTCATGCCGGCCGGGCCGATGCTGCGCGGCAACTGGCGCGGCGAGACGCT
>JBHJND010000147.1:0-4130 GCA_048497655.1 Caballeronia novacaledonica | reverse complement strand
AGCCCCTCGACGATCAGTGAGCCGGGCTGGCCCATGGCCGGCCGGCCGAGGATCTTGTTGGCCTCCGCTCCGCCCTTCCACTCCTCGCGGCTGACGCCATTGCCGAGATCCTTGTCGATCCACGGGATCAGGCTGCCGGCGAGCGGCACGCCGAAGTTCTCCTTCGGCAGCTGGTCGGACAGCAGCGCCGCGCCGACCCGCCGGTCGATCTCGAGGATCGCCGAGGCCGGATCGGCGAGCAGATCCCTGACCGCCGCATGGGCATGGCCCATCTGCGCCAGCAGCTCGCGCATGTTCTGCGCGCCGGCGCCGGAGGCCGACTGGTAGGTCATCGCGGTGACCCACTCGACCAGGTCGGCCTTCAGCAGACCGTCGATGCCGAGCATCATCAGGCTGACCGTGCAGTTGCCGCCGATGTAGTCCCTGATGCCGCGCGCCAGCGCGTCCCTGATCACCGGCATGTTGACCGGGTCGAGGATGATCACCGCGTCGTCCTTCATGCGCAGGCTCGAGGCGGCGTCGATCCAGTAGCCGTTCCAGCCGGCGGCGCGCAGCTTCGGGTGCACCTCGCCGGTGTAGTCGCCGCCCTGACAGGTGACGATGGTGTCGCAGGCCCGCAGCGCGGCGAGGTCGTTCGCGTTCTTCAGCGTCGGTTCGGCACGCGCCACCTTCGGCGCCGCGCCGCCGGCGCTCGAGGTGCTGAAGAAGACCGAGTCGAACAGATCGAAGTCCTTCTCGGCCGCCATGCGGTCCATCAGAACCGAGCCGACCATGCCGCGCCAACCGACGAAACCCACCTTCATGTCGCCACTCCCTCTCTGCAGTCCTTGTTCAACGCCTCAGCCGAGCGCCGCGACGACCGCGTCGCCCATTTCCTTCGTGCCCACCGCCCTCGCCCCGCCGGCGGCGATGTCGGCCGTGCGCAGCCCCTGCGCCAGCACCGTCTTGACGGCCGCCTCGACGCGGCCGGCCTGCTCGGCGCGGCCGAGCGAGTAGCGAAGCATCATTGCCGCCGACAGGATGGTCGCCAGCGGGTTGGCCACCCCTCGGCCTGCGATGTCCGGCGCGCTGCCGTGGCTCGGCTCGTAAAGCCCCTGGCCGGTCTCGTTCAGCGACGCCGACGGCAGCATGCCGATCGAGCCGGTGAGCATCGCCGCCTCGTCAGACAGAATGTCGCCGAACATGTTGCCGGTGACGATCACGTCGAAGCTCTTCGGCGCCTTCACCAGCCGCATCGCCGCGTTGTCGACGTACATGTGCTCGAGCTGCACATCGGGGTAGCCGGCGTGCACCTCGGTGACGACATCCTTCCAGAACTGGAACGTTTCCAGCACGATGGCCTTGTCGACGCTGGTCACCTTGCGGCTGCGCTTGCGCGCCGCCTCGAAGGCCACCCGGGCGATCCGCTCGATCTCCGGCCGCGCATAGCGCATGGTGTCGAAGGCCTCCGGCTGCCCGGCGAAGGCGCCGTCGGGGGCGGGCCGCCGTCCGCGCGGCGTGCCGAAATAGATGTCGCCGGTCAGTTCGCGAACGATCAGCAGGTCCAGTCCCGCCACCACCTCGGGCTTCAGCGTCGAGGCGGTAGCCAGTTCCGGGTAGAGGATCGCCGGCCGCAGGTTGGCGAACAGACCCAGCGACCTGCGCAGGCCGAGGATCGCCTGCTCCGGGCGCAGCGAGCGCTCCAGCCTGTCGTACTTCCAGTCGCCCACCGCACCGAACAGCACGGCGTCGGCCTGCCTGGCCAGCTTCAGCGTCGCCTCGGGCAGCGGGTGGCCGTGCCGGTCGTAGGCGGCGCCGCCGACGTCGGCGAACTCCAGCTCGAAGCGCTCGCCCAGCACGCGCAGCACGCGCACCGCCTCGGCGATGATCTCCGGCCCGATGCCGTCGCCCGGCAGCACTGCGATCTTCATTCGGCTATCTCCCTGGGGCGTCACCGTGTCTGCCTCCGCCCGCCCGCGCAACGAAGGGCCCTCGACTAGCCGACGGCCGTCTTCTCCAGCCACGGGAAGCGCGCCAGCCGCTGCGTCTCGAACTGCCGGATCCGGTCCCGGTAGCGCAGCGTCAGGCCGATGTCGTCCAGCCCGTTGAGCAGGCAGTACTTGCGAAACGGCGCGATGTCGAACGCGTGCTCGTCGCCGCCGGCCTCGATCACCTTCTGCTGCGGCAGGTCGATGGTCAGCCGGTAGCCGCCGAAGCCGGCCACCTCGTGGAACAGCCGGTCGATCACCAGCTCGGGCAGCACGATCACCAGCAGGCCGTTCTTCAGCGAGTTGTTGTAGAAGATGTCGGCGAAGCTCGGCGCCAGGATGGCGCGGAAGCCGTACTGCACCAGCGCCCAGGGCGCGTGCTCGCGCGACGAGCCGCAGCCGAAGTTCCGGCGCGCAAGAAGGATCGACGCGCCGCGGTAACGCGGCTGGTTCAGCACGAAGTCGGGGTTCAGCGGGCGCTTGCCGTGGTCCATGCCCGGCTCGCCGTGGTCGAGATAGCGCCACTCGTCGAACAGGTTCGGCCCGAAGCCGTTCCGATGGATCGACTTCAGGAACTGCTTGGGGATGATGGCGTCGGTGTCGACGTTGGCGCGCTCGAGCGGCGCGACCACCCCTTGGTGGACGGTGAAGGCTTCCAAGGTCCGCCTACATCTTCTTCTTGGTGTCGGTCGCCGCCTTGTCGACGGCGCTGCCGGCGGCCTCGATGTCCTTGCCCATGCCGGAAATGGTGTTGCAGCCGGTGACCGCGAAGACGGCGATGACGATGGCCAGCAGCTTCTTCATTGGAGTCTCCTGATGTCGACGAAGCGTCCCTCGATGGCCGCGGCCGCCGCCATCGCCGGGGAAACCAGGTGGGTGCGGCCGCCGGCACCTTGCCGGCCCTCGAAGTTGCGGTTGCTGGTCGAGGCGCAGCGCTCGCCCGGCTCGAGCCGGTCGGCGTTCATCGCCAGGCACATCGAGCAGCCGGGCTCGCGCCAGTCGAAGCCGGCGGCACGGAACACTTTGTCCAGCCCTTCGCTCTCGGCCTGCGCCTTCACCAGGCCCGACCCGGGCACCACCATCGCCAGCTTCACGTTCGGCGCGACTCGCTTGCCGAGGCGCCTGACCACCCAAGCCGCCTCGCGCAGGTCCTCGATGCGCGAGTTGGTGCACGAGCCGATGAACACCTTGTCGACGCGGATCTCGGCGATCGGCGTGTTCGGCACGAGCCCCATGTACTTCAGCGCCCGCTCGATGCCCTCGCGCCGCACCGGGTCCTTCTCGGCGTCCGGATCGGGCACGCGGTCGTCGATCGTCGCCACCATCTCCGGCGAAGTGCCCCAGGTCACCTGTGGCGACAGCCGCTCGGCGCGGATCTCGACCTCGGCGTCGAAGCGCGCGCCGGGGTCCGAGCGCAGCGCGCGCCAGCAGGCGACCGCCTGCTCCCACAGCGCGCCCTCCGGCGAGAACGGCCGCCCCTTGACGTAGTCGATCGTCTTGTCGTCCACCGCCACCATGCCGGCGCGCGCACCGGCCTCGATCGCCATGTTGCACACCGTCATCCGCCCTTCCATCGACAGCGCCTCGATGGTGGAACCGGCGAACTCGATCGCGTAGCCGGTGCCGCCGGCGGTGCCGATGCGGCCGATCACCGCCAGCACGATGTCCTTCGCGGTGCAGCCGAAGGGCAACCTGCCCTCGACCCGCACGCGCATGTTCTTCGCCTTCTTCATCAGCAGCGTCTGGGTGGCGAGCACGTGCTCGACCTCGCTGGTGCCGATGCCGAAGGCCAGCGCGCCGAAGGCGCCGTGCGTGCTGGTGTGCGAGTCGCCGCAGACGACCGTCATGCCGGGCAGCGTGGCGCCCTGCTCCGGCCCCATCACGTGCACGATGCCCTGCCGCCTGTCGAGGAAAGGGAAGTAGGCAGCGGCGCCGAACTCGCGGATGTTGGCGTCGAGCGTCACCACCTGCTCGCGCGAGATCGGGTCGGTGATGCCGTCGTAGCCGCGCTCCCAGCCGGCGGTGGGCGTGTTGTGGTCGGCGGTGGCGACCACCGAGCCGATCCGCCAGGGCTTGCGGCCGGCCAGTCGCAGTCCTTCGAAGGCCTGCGGGCTCGTCACCTCGTGCACCAGGTGGCGGTCGATGTACAGCACCGTCGTGCCG
>JBHJND010000146.1:0-3295 GCA_048497655.1 Caballeronia novacaledonica | reverse complement strand
TTGGCGTTCTTCAGGTCGTGGATCAGCTGCGCCAGGTCCTCGATCGAGTAGATATCGTGGTGCGGCGGCGGCGAGATCAGGCCCACCCCGGGCACCGAGAAGCGCAGCTTGGCGATGTAATCGCTGACCTTGTGGCCGGGCAGCTGGCCGCCCTCGCCGGGCTTGGCGCCCTGCGCCATCTTGATTTGGATCTGGTCGGCGCTCGTCAGGTACTCGGCGGTCACGCCGAAGCGGCCCGAGGCGACCTGCTTGATGCGCGAGCGCAGCGAGTCGCCGTCGGCGAGCGGCACGTCGACCTCAACGCGGTCGCGGCCGAGCAGCCCGGCCAGCGTGTCACCCTTGCGGATCGGCACGCCTTTCAGCTCGTTGCGGTAGCGGACCGGATCCTCGCCGCCCTCGCCGGTGTTGCTCTTGCCGCCGATGCGGTTCATGGCGACCGCCAGCACCGAGTGCGCCTCGGTCGAGATCGAGCCCAGCGACATGGCGCCGGTGGCGAAGCGCTTGACGATCTCCTTCGCCGGCTCGACCTCGTCGAGCGCGATGGCCTTCTTCGGGTCGACCCTGAACTCGAACAGGCCGCGCAACGTCAGGTGGCGGCGGCTCTGGTCGTTGATGATCTGCACATACTCCTTGTAGGTCTGGTAGGAGTTGGCGCGCGTCGAGTGCTGCAGGCGGGCGATGGCATCCGGCGTCCACATGTGCTCCTCGCCGCGCACCCGCCAGTGGTAGTCGCCGCCGGCGTCAAGCATGCCGGCCAGCACGGGGTCGTCGGAGAACGCCGCCCGGTGCGAGCGGATCGCCTCCTCCATCACCTCGAACAGGCCGATGCCGCCGACGCTGCTCGCCGTGCCGCGGAAGTACTTCTGCACCAGATCCGAGGCAAGGCCGACCGCCTCGAAGATCTGCGCGCCGCAGTAGGACATGTAGGTCGAGATGCCCATCTTGGACATCACCTTGTTCAGCCCCTTGCCGATCGCCTTGATGTAGTTGGCGATCGCCTTGTCGGTTTCGGCCTCTCCGGCGCCGTGCATCGCGCGCAGTGTCTCCAGTGCCAGGTACGGATGGATCGCCTCGGCGCCGTAGCCGGCCAGCAGGGCGAAGTGGTGAACCTCGCGCGCGCTGCCGGTCTCGACCACCAGGCCGGTCGAGGTGCGCAGGCCGGCGGCGATCAGGTGCTGGTGGATGGCGCTGGTGGCCAGCAGCGCCGGGATCGCCACGTGCTCGCCGTCCATGCTGCGGTCGGTGACGACCAGCACGTTGTAGCCGGCCTTCACCGCGTCGACCGCCTGCGCGCACAGCGACGCCAGCCGCGCCTCGACGCCCTCCTTGCCCCAGGCCAGCGGGTAGCACACGTGCAGCTCGAAGCTGCGGAACTTGCCCGAGGCATAGCGCTCGATCGAGCGGATCTTGGCCATGTCCTTGAAGTCGAGCACCGGCTGGCTGACCTCGAGGCGCATCGGCGGGTTGATGTTGTTGATGTCGAGCAGGTTCGGCTTCGGGCCGATGAAGCTCACCAGCGACATCACCAGCTGCTCGCGGATCGGGTCGATCGGCGGGTTGGTGACCTGGGCGAACAGCTGCTTGAAGTAGCTGTAAAGCGGCTTGTTCCTGTCCGACAGCACCGGCAGCGCGCTGTCGTTGCCCATCGAGCCGGTCGACTCCTCGCCCAGCGTCGCCATCGGCTCCATCAGCAGCCTGACGTCCTCCTGCGTGTAGCCGAAGGCCTGCTGGCGGTCGAGCAGAGGCACCTCGACGCGCGCCGCCGAGCCGATGCCGATCGCCGGCGCCGCCAGGTCGTCGAGCTTGACGCGGATGCGGCGGATCCACTCCTTGTACGGCTTGGCCGCCGCCAGCTGCGCCTTCAGCTCGGCGTCATCGATGATGCGCCCCTGCTCGGTGTCGATCAGGAACATCTTGCCGGGCTGCAGGCGCCACTTCTTGACGATGCGCGCGTCGGGGATCGGCAGCACCCCCATCTCGGAGGCCATCACCACCATGTCCTCGTCGGTGACGATGTAGCGCGCCGGCCGCAGGCCGTTGCGGTCGAGCGTGGCGCCGATGCGCACGCCGTCGGTGAAGGCGATCGCCGCCGGCCCGTCCCACGGCTCCATCATCGCCGCGTGGTACTCGTAGAAGGCGCGCCGGCCCTCGTCCATCAGCGCGTGCTGCTCCCACGCCTCGGGGATCATCATCATCACCGCGTGCGCCAGCGGGTAGCCGGCCATCGTCAGCAGCTCGAGCGCGTTGTCGAAGCAGGCGGTGTCCGACTGCCCCTCGTAGATCAGCGGCCACAGCTTCTTCAGGTCCTCGCCGAGCACCGGCGAGCTCATCACCCCCTCGCGGGCGCGCATCCAGTTGAAGTTGCCCTTGACCGTGTTGATCTCGCCGTTGTGGGCGATCAGCCGGTACGGGTGGGCCAGCTCCCAGCTCGGGAAGGTGTTGGTCGAGAAGCGCTGGTGCACCAGCGCGATGGCGGTCACCGCGCGCGCATCGCGCAGGTCGGGGTAGTAGCGGCCGACCTGGTCGGCCAGCAGCAGCCCCTTGTAAACGACGGTGCGGCTGGACATCGACGGCACGAAGTACTCCTTGCCGTGCTTGAGGTTCAGCCGCTGGATCTTGTGGCTGGCGCGCTTGCGGATCACGTACAGCTTGCGCTCGAGCGCGTCCGGCACCATGACGTCGGAGCCGCGGCCGATGAAGATCTGGCGGATGCGCGGCTCGCGGTTCTTCACCAGCGGCGACATCGGCATCGTGTGGTCGACCGGCACGTCGCGCCAGCCGAGCACCACCTGGCCTTCCTCGCGCACCGTGCGCTCGAGTTCCTGCTCGCAGGCCAGCCGCGAGGCGTGCTCCTGCGGCAGGAAGATCATGCCGACGCCGTACTCGCCGGGCGGCGGCAGGGCGATGTCGGCCCCGGCGAGTTCCTCGCGATACAGCGCGTCGGGGATCTGGATCAGGATGCCGGCACCGTCGCCGCACAGCGGATCGGCGCCCACCGCGCCACGGTGGTCGAGGTTCTCGAGGATCAGCAGCGCCTGCCCGATCAGCGCATGACTCGCCCTTCCCTTGATGTGGGCAACGAAGCCGACGCCGCAGGCGTCGTGCTCCGAAGCCGGCGAATAGACCCCCCGCTGCGAGGCGTCATCGAGAATCCGGTCGTAGTCGCGAGAGTTCATGTCGAGCTCCAGGCTGCAGCCGACCACTGTACTGCGCCGCAGCACCCCTCACAACCGGAAAAATTGGGGTCAGAGTCGAATTTTCTCTGCGCCGCTCTTCCAGTCTATAAATTGGGGAC
>JBHJND010000145.1:0-6865 GCA_048497655.1 Caballeronia novacaledonica | reverse complement strand
CTGATGGCCGGCGGCATCCTCGCCGGCTTCGTCTCCAGCTTCATCACCGCCGCCGTCGAGCTGTCGGCGACCATCCTGCTGGTGGTCAGGGAGTCGCAGGCGCCGATGAGCTACGGCATTTATCTCTACATGCAGTCGGTGGCTGGTCGTGGGCCGGGTGCGGCGCTAGGCGTGCTGGCCGTGGCGCTGGTGGCGCTGGGCACGTATTTGTCGCACCGCGTGGTCGAGCGCGCGCAGGCCGCCAATGCGCCGGCGCGCGTCGTCGAGGGAACCTGATGAAGAAGGTCGCAGTCGAGTGCCGGCAGATCGGCCTGTCCTACGGCAGGACCGAGGTGCTGAAGGACGTCACGCTGAAGATCGAGCCGGGCGAGTTCTTCGCGCTGCTGGGGCCGTCCGGGTCGGGCAAATCGACGCTGCTGCGCGTGATCGCCGGCTTCAACCGACCCAACCGCGGCGAACTGCTGGTCGACGGCCGCGACATCGCGCACGTTCCGCCGCACGCGCGCAACATCGGCATGGTGTTCCAGAGCTACGCGCTGTGGCCGCACCTCACCGTGTTCGACAACGTCGCCTTCGGCCTGGTCGAACGCAAGGTCGCGCGCGACGAGATCTGCCGCCGCACGGAAGGCGCGCTCGAACTGGTCGGCCTGCGCGACTATGCGCAGCGGCGGCCGAACCAGCTTTCCGGCGGCCAGCAGCAGCGGGTGGCGCTGGCGCGCACGGTGGTCATCGAGCCGCAGGTGCTGCTGCTCGACGAGCCGCTGTCGAACCTCGACAAGAAGCTGCGCGTGACGATGCGGCAGGAACTGCTTGCGCTGCAGCGCAAGCTCGGCATCACGACGGTCTTCGTCACCCACGACCAGGAAGAGGCGATGACCACCGCCGACCGCATGGCGGTGCTCGACGGAGGCATCGTGCAGCAGGTCGGCACGCCGTCGGAGTTGTACGACTTCCCGGCCAACCGTTTCGTCGCCGGCTTCGTCGGCACCACCAACCTGCTGGACGGCGTGCTGTCGGCCGACGGCCTCGATGAGGTGCGCTTCGACGCCGAAGGCGCCGGCACGCTGCGCCTGCCGCGCGGCGCCGACACGCCGCCGCCCGGGCGGATGTCGGTGAGCTTCCGCCCGCATGCGATGCGGATGCAGGATCTCGACGCCCCACGCGACGGCGCGCTGCTGTGGCTCGCCGGCACGGTGGAGGCCGCCGAGTTCCTCGGCGAGACGACGCGCTACCGCGTGCGCGTCGGCGAGGTCGCGCTGACCGCCGACCAGGCGCACCTCGGCGGCACGCCGAAGTTCGCCGACGGGGCGCCGGTGGTCCTCGGCGTGGCGCCGTCGCAGCTGCGCTACCTGCGCGATTGATCGCCTGCCTGGCCGCGCACTGGTCGGGCCGCGCGCGCAGCGCGGAACCTTGAAGCGGCCGGCGCATGCATGGACAATGGCTCGTTCGATCGTGTGGTCCTGACGTAGCAAAGGAGTCGGAGCCACACGCCGTCACTGGAGGGCATCCGATGCCCGCGGATTCCCGGAAGCAGGCCGAGCCGCTTGCAGTACCGGCGGTGCCCTGGTGGCGCCGGCTCTGGCAACGGCTGCACTCGCGCTTCGCCCGCCAGATTGCGCTGGCTGCCGTCGTCATCGGCGCAATCGCCGCGGCCGGCCACTTCGTCGGGGGCATGATCGGCTGGTGGCACGCGTACGAACTCACCTTCGGCAGCAACGACGGCAGCAGGTCGACCGCCGCGCCACCGCGCGCGAAGGCGCCGCCGCTTTCGATCGTCGTGCTGCCCTTCGCCAACACCGGCGCCGCCGAGGACGCCTGGTTTGCCGAGAACCTGACCAGCGACATCGCGGTCGAACTGAGCCGCGTGCCGGACGGATCGGTGATCGGCCGCGAAGCAGCGGCGAAGTACCGCGGCCGCGAAGCGGACCCGCGCGAAGTCGCGCAGGAACTCGGCGTGCGCTACGTGCTCGCCGGCAGCGTCGAGCGTGCCGGCGACAAGGTACGGCTGCGCGTGCAGCTGCTCGACGGCGAGACGGGCACGCAACGCTGGGCCGAGCGCTTCGACGTCGAGCGAGCAGCGCTGCCGGCCCTGGTCGACGATCTGGCGAGGAAGCTCGCGCGTGCCGTCGACATCGAGATGGTGCGCTCGGCGGGCTCGGCCGCCGCCCGGCTCGCCCCGAACGCGGTCCGCGCCGAAGACCTCGCGATGCAGGGCTGGGCCGCGCTGTACCGCGGCCTGAACCGGAAGACCAACGAGGAGGCGCTGGCGTTGTTCGAGCGCGCCGTGGCGATGGATGCCGGCTCGGTGCGGGGCTGGGGTGGCATCGCCTACGCCAGTTCCAACGCACGGCGATGGGCACGCTCGGAGCAGGACCTGACCCGGCTCGAAACAGCCGCGGCGCAACTCGAACGACTCGACCCGGGCGGCTACTACGGCGCGCTCGCACCCGGCCTCGTCTCCTTCCAGCGGCGCGACTGGCAGGCCGCGCTTGCCGCGGGCGATCGGATGATCGAGCGCTTCCCGGGGCATCACGGTGGCTACCAGTTGCGTGGTCCCGTGCTCGTGAGGCTGGGGCGTTTCGAAGACGCGCTCGCCGACACCGAGAAGGCGATCGCGCTGCTGCCGAACAACCCGGACACCTCCAACGAGTGGCGGCGCGGCTTCATCTATTTCGGCATGGGCCGATATGCTGATGCCGCGTCGGCGTTGCGGCAGGTGCTGGCGAAGAACCCGACCGGCCTGGGGATCGTGTTTCCGCTGGCGGCAGCACTGGCCAGGGACGGCAGGTCGGAGGAGGCGCGACAGGTGCTCAACGAGGCGCGCCGCCACTACCCGGATCTGAGCACGGCGAAGGTCGCCGAATTGCAGTTCGAGGGACCGGGCGAGCGATTCATCGCAGCCCGCGAAGACATGCTCGCCGCGCTGCGCGAGCTCGGATTGCCGTAGGTCGCGCCGACCGAAGTCTCGACGACCGGCGGTCAGGTCTTGCGGCCGGTTGCCTTCTTCGCCGCCTTAGCTGCCTTCTCCTTCGGGCTGCTCGCCAGCAGCTTGTCGAGGTTGCGCTCGATGTGGTGCTCGAAGGCCGACTTGAAGGGCCGCAGCAGGAAGCCGAGCTTGACGTTCAGGTCGATGTAGTGCGCGGTGACGTGCATGTGGCCGTCGACACCGCTGCGGTGGAAGTGCAGCGTGTCGCCCTCCCATTCGGAGACGAGGTCGTACTCCTTGCCGAGGTCGTCGGCAGCCTTCTGCGCGATCTTCTTCGCCTCCCTGATCGACAGGTGGTGTTCGCGCTTGTACCTGATCTCAGACATCGATCGCGTCCTTTCCTCAGCGGCGGCGATTGTCCCAGACCTCGGGGTTGAGCAGGCAGGGCGGCCGGTGGCCCGCCAGCGCATCGGCGAGGTTGCGCATCGCCAGCCGCGCCATCGCCTCGCGCGTGGCCCGCGTGCTCGAGGCGATGTGCGGCGTCATCACGACGTTCTCCAGCTCGAGGAAGCCCGGATTCAGCTTCGGCTCGTTCTCGAACACGTCGAGCCCCGCCGCGGCGAGCCTGCCGTCGCGCAGCGCCCGGACCAGCGCCGCATCGTCGACCACGCCGCCGCGCGCCAGGTTGACGAACACCGCGGTGGGCTTCATCAGCGCCAGCTCCGCCGCGCCGATCAGGTGATGCGTGCTCGGCAGGTACGGCACCATGACGATCACGTGGTCGGCCTCGCGCAGCAGGTCTTCCCGGCTCGCCCACTGCGCGCCGCCCTCCTGCTCGGCCGGCAGCCGCGCCACGTCGTTGTACAGCACCCGCATCGAGAAGCCGGCCGCCCGCCGCGCGATCGCGTGACCGATGCGGCCCAGGCCGATGATGCCGAGCGTGCGGCCGTGCAGGTCGGCGCCCGGGAACTGATCGAACTCCCAGCGCTTCCAGTGGCCGGCGCGCAGCCAGCGCTCCGATTCGCAGATGCGCCGCGCGGCGGCCAGCAGCAGCGCCAGGGCGTGGTCGGCGACGCTCTCGTTGAGCACGTTGGGCGTGTTGGTGGCCAGCACGCCGTGCCGGGTGAATGCCGCCAGGTCGAAGTTGTTGTAGCCGACCGCCACGTTGGCGACCACCTTCAGCCGGTCCGCGTGCGCCAGCACCGTCTCGTCGACCCGCTCGCTGGCGAAGGTCAGCGCGCCGTCGGCCAGCGCCAGGCGCTGCGCGAACTCCTCCGGCGTCAGTCCGCGGTCCTCTTGGTTCAGGTCCAGTTCGTAGATCGCCCTCAACTCGTCGATCAGGAACGGATACATGCGCCGCGTGACGAACACGCGCGCTCGCCGGCCACTGTCGTTCATCTCGATACTCCTGCGGGGGCGGGTGCCGCCACGTTGCTGCCGCGCGGCGTACTGCCCGGGTGGAAGCCGATCACCGCCAGCATGACGAAGAATCCGGCGACGTAGCCGAGCGCGACGTGCCAGCCGTGGCGCAGCCACAGGCCGACCGACCGCGACTCGGGGTAGATGTTCGACAGCGCGACGCCGGCGGAGGAGCCGAACCAGATCATCGAGCCGCCGTAGCCGACCGCGAAGGCGAGGAAGCCCCAGTCGTAGCCGCCCTGCTTGATCGCCAGCTCCGTCAGCGGGATGTTGTCGAACACGGCCGAGACGAAACCCAGCGCGAGCGCGCTCTGCCACGACGCCGCCGGCAGTTCGTCGACCGGCATCATCGAGGCGGCCAGCACCAGCGACAGCAGGAAGATCGCCCCCTTCACGGCGCCGGGGATCAGGTGCCACTTCGGCCGCCGCATCGGGATGTGCAGCAGGATCGCCACCCACACCGCCACGCCGAGGAACGGGAAGCTGTCCGAGATCTCGTTGAAGGCGACGTTGACCGTCACGTTGACGACGATCGCCAACCCCAGGATGAAGGCGACCACGCCGACGCAGACCCAGTCGACTTCGACCCCCACGGTGGCGTCCTTCTGGATCGGCTGGAAGGCGTGCTGCTGCCGGGCCGCGAAGAAGCCGCAGATCAGCAGGGCCACCGCCGCCGCGATGAAGGCCTCGACGACCTCCAGCGGCGAGACGCCGGAGATCCACATCATGGTGGTCGTCGTGTCGCCGACCACGCTGCCCGAGCCGCCGGCGTTCGACGCCGCGACGATCGCCGCCAGGAAGCCGATGTGCACCTTGCCCTTGAATACGATCATGGCGATCGCCCCGCCGATCATCGCCGCGGCGATGTTGTCGAGGAAGCTCGACAGCACGAACACCAGCCACAGCAGCACGAAGCCGCCCTTCCAGTCGTCCGGCAGGTAGTTCGGCAGCAGGTCGGGGATCCGGCTTTCCTGGAAGAACTGCGCCAGCAGCGCGAAGCCGACCAGCAGCAGCAGCAGGTTGGTCAGGATCACCCACTCGTGCCCGAGGTGCAGCGCGAACCCGCCCAGCCCGGCGCCGGTCTTGAACGGCGACAGGAGAATCTTGTAGAGGGCGATGACGGTCGCGCCGCCGATGGCGATCGGCAGCGTGTAGTGGTGAAAGATCGCCACGCCGGCAAGGGTCACCGCAAACAGCACGAACTCGACCGGGATGCCGAACAACCGCGCGCCCTGGAACGGCGTGGCGTCGCCGGCCGCCAGCGCCACCGCCGGCAGGGCCAGCAGCACCAGCGCCGATGCTTTCCTGGCAGCTGCGTTCATCTGTCTCCTCCCGCGCACTGTCGGCAGTGCGTCGATCTTCTTCGTCAGTCTTCCGTCGCGACGATGATATGCACCCGGTATGGCCCGTGCGCGCCGAGCACCAGCGTCAACTCGATATCGGCCGTGCGCGACGGCCCCGACACCATGTTCAGCGCCCGCGGCATCATCTCGCCGCCGCCGCGCTCGGCGCGCAGCAGCGCGAAGGCGTCTTCCATCCCCCGGACGATCCGCGACGCCGGCACCAGCGCAATGTGCGTCTCCGGCAGCAGGTGCGTCGAGGCGTGCGTCTGCGGCCCGGACGCCAGCACGATCGTGCCGGTCTCCGCAAAGGCGCAGAAGCAGCCGGTGATACCGACCAGGTCGGCGCCCTGCGACTCGTCGCGCCGCGGCGGCCGCGTCTCGACCGCCATGCCGGCGCCCGCCCAGTTCAGCGAGGCCAGCGCCGGCCAGGCCACGGCCCGCTTCGGCAATGCCTGCGCGGCGAGGAAGCGCGCCGCCGCTGCCGGGGCGTCGGCCAGGTGCGGCACCTCGTCGACCGTGCTCGACATTCGCTCCGCCATCGCGCGGAAGCGCAGCCGCAGGTCGCCCTCGATCGCCGGCCGCGGCCCCTGCGGGTGGCGCGCCAGGTAGTCCTCGACCGCGGCCAGTTCCTCGGCGGTGGCGGTCGCCGGCCGGCGATGCGCGGTGCGGATGCGGTGGAAGATCGCCGCGCGGGCGGCCGAGGTGTCGAGCGGCGACTTCATTTGCGTGGCGGCCTGGTGTTTGCACGGACGAAGTCGGCGATGCGCGCCACGCCTCGCTCGATCTGCTCCTCGCTGGCCGCGTAGGAGAAGCGGATGTGCTGGCCCTCGCCGGGGGTAGCCGGTCCGAAGTGGATGTCGGCCAGCACCGCGACGCCGGCCTCGTGCAGCAGCCGCCTGCGCATTTCCTCCGAGTCCTTTGCGCCGACCAGCGCGCAGGCCTCGGTGACGTTGGGCCAGGCGTAGAACGCGCCGCCCGGCGAGGCGCAGGCGAAGCCCGGCACCTGGTTCAGCAGCCGGACGATCAGGTCGCGCCTCGAGCGGAAGCGGTTGCGCATCGCGTCGGCCTCGTCCTGCGGGCCTTCGAGGGCGGCCAGGGCCGCCCACTGGCTGATCTGCGAGGCGCAGGACTCGGTGTTGGTGATCCAGCGGGTGAACACCGGCGCCAGCGCGGCGCT
>JBHJND010000144.1:0-7420 GCA_048497655.1 Caballeronia novacaledonica | reverse complement strand
TTCTTCAGGCTCGGCAGGTCGTACATCACGTCGAGCAGCGCCCCTTCGACGATCGAGCGCAGCCCGCGCGCGCCGGTGCGCCGCTTCAGCGCCTTGCGGGAGATGGCTGCGAGCGCGTCGGGCCGGACTTCGAGCTCGACGCCTTCCATCTTCAGCAGCCTCTGGAACTGCTTGATCAGCGCGTTCTTCGGCTCGACCAGGATCTCGACCAGCGCCTGTTCGGACAGTTCGTCGAGCGTGGCCACGACCGGCAGCCGCCCGACCAGTTCCGGGATCAGGCCGAACTTGATCAGGTCCTCCGGCTCGACGTCGCGCAGCAGGTCGCCGACCGAGCGGTCGGTCGGCGACACCACTTCGGCGCCGAAGCCGATGCCGCTCTTCTCCGAGCGGTTGCGGATCACCTTCTCGAGTCCGTCGAAGGCACCGCCGCAGATGAACAGGATGTTGGTCGTGTCGATCTGCACGAAGTCCTGGTTGGGGTGCTTGCGCCCGCCCTGCGGCGGCACGCTGGCGATCGTGCCCTCGATCAGCTTCAGCAGCGCCTGCTGCACGCCCTCGCCGGAGACGTCGCGGGTGATGCTCGGGTTGTCCGACTTGCGCGAGATCTTGTCGATCTCGTCGATGTAGACGATGCCGCGCTGCGCCTTCTCGATCTCGTAGCTGCAGTTCTGCAGCAGCTTCTGGATGATGTTCTCGACGTCCTCGCCGACGTAGCCCGCCTCGGTCAGCGTGGTCGCGTCGGCCATCACGAAGGGGACGTTGAGCAGGCGGGCCAGCGTCTGCGCCAGCAGGGTCTTGCCCGAGCCGGTGGGGCCGATCAGCAGGATGTTGCTCTTGGCGAGCTCGACCTCGTCCTTGGCGGACAGGTTCTTCAGGCGCTTGTAGTGGTTGTAGACCGCGACCGACAGGATCCGCTTTGCCTTTTCCTGGCCGATCACGTACTGGTCGAGGATTCCGCAGATCTCCTGCGGCGTCGGCAGGTCGCTCTTGGCGACCGCGGTGGACGGGTCAGCCGTGTTCTCGTCGCGGATGATGTCGTTGCACAGGTCGATGCACTCGTCGCAGATGAACACCGACGGCCCGGCGATCAGCTTCTTGACCTCGTGCTGGCTCTTGCCGCAGAACGAGCAGTACAGCAGCTTCTCGCCCGAGCCCTTCTTGTCCGACATGCGCCGTGGCCCGCCCTAGTTGCCTTCTCCGCGTTTGACGAAGATCTTGTCGATGATTCCGTAGCTTACTGCATCCTCCGCGGACATGAAGTTGTCGCGATCGGTGTCCCTCTCGATCCGCTCCACCGGCTGGCCGGTGCGCTCGGCGAGGACGCGGTTCAGCCGCGTGCGCACGTCGAGGATCTCGCGCGCCGCGATCTCGATGTCCGAGGCCTGGCCCTGCGCGCCGCTCGACGGCTGGTGGATCATGATCCGCGAGTTGGGCAGCGCGTAGCGCTTTCCCTTGGCGCCCGCGGCAAGCAGGAAGGCGCCCATGCTGGCGGCCATGCCGACGCAGATGGTCGAGACGTCGGGCTTGACGAACTGCATGGTGTCGAAGATCGCCATGCCGGAGTAGACCGAGCCGCCGGGCGAGTTGATGTACAGCGAGATGTCCTTGTCGGGGTTCTCGGACTCGAGGAACAGCAGCTGCGCCACCACCAGGTTGGCCGTCTGGTCGTTGACCGGACCGACCAGGAACACCACCCGGTCGCGCAGCAGCCGCGAGTAGATGTCGTAGGCGCGCTCGCCGCGGCCGCTCTGCTCGATGACCATCGGCACCATGCCGAGCGCCTGCGGACCCGGCGTCTCGCCCGTCCCGTTGCCAAACCTGCTCATTTGCCGTCCTCAGCCCAGGTTGCTGCCCATCAGTTCGTCGAATGCGACCGGCTTCTCGGCGACCGTCGCCTGCTGCAGTACCCAGTCGACGACGTTGTCTTCCATCACCATCGTCTCGACTTCGGCCAGCCGCTGCCGGTTGCCGAGATACCACTGAATGACCTCGGCCGGCTTCTCGTAGCTCTGCGCCATTTCCTCCAGGCGCCTGCGGATCTGGTCCTGGCGCGGCGCCAGGCCCCGCGTGCGCACCAGCTCGCCGATCAGCAGGCCCAGGCGCACACGCCGCTGCGCCTGCGCCGCGAAGCCCTCCGGCGTCAGCTGCAGGCCGCCGCCGTCCATGCCGCGCGCCGCCAGGTCGGCCTTCGCCAGCTCGACCAGCCGCTGGCTGTCGGCCTCGACCAGCGCCTTCGGCAGCTCGAAGTCGGCAACGCCGAGCAGCGCCGTCATCACGGCTTCCTTGGTCCGCGCGCGCAGGCGCGACCGCACCTCGCGCTCGAGATTGGCCCGGACTTCCTCGCGCATCCTGGCCACGTCGCCGTCGCGCACGCCAAGCTGCCGGGCGAAGGCAGCGTCGACCTCCGGCAGGTCGGCCTGCTCGACCTTCCTGAGCGTGACCTCGAACGACGCCGTCTTGCCGGCCAGTTCCTGGGCGCGGTAGTCGGCGGGGAAGGTCAGCGGAAAGGTCTTCGACTCGCCGCGCGCCATGCCGCGCACCGCCGCCTCGAACTCCGGCAGCATGCGGCCCTGGCCGATGGTGAACGGGAATTCGTTTGCGCTGCCGCCCTCGAAGGCAACGCCGTCGACCGAGCCCTTGTAGTCGACGGTCACCCGGTCGCCGTCGGCGGCCGGCCGCTCCACCTCGCGCTGCGTGGCGCGCTGCCGGCGCATGATGTCGATCGTCTTGTCGACCTCGGCATCGCTGACCGGGCAGACGAATTTCTCGACGGCGACACCGCCCATGTCGCTCACCGCGATCTCCGGGTAGACCTCGAAGGTCGCCGAAAACGTCAGGTGGGTGCCCTCGCCGGTCGTCTTTGGCTCCACGGTCGGCGTGCCGGCGACGCGAAGCTGGCGGGCGCTGACCTCGGCGTTGAACGCCTCGCCGATCTTGTCGTTCAGCACCTCCGCCTGCACCTGCGCGCCATAGCTGGAGGCGACCATCTTCATCGGCACTTTGCCCGGCCGGAAGCCGGGCAGTTTTGCCGAGCGGGCCAGCCTGGCCAGGCGCACCTGCACTTCCTTCGCCAGCGATTCGGCCGACACCGAGAAATCGAGCCGGCGCTGAAGTGCGCCGAGGTTTTCCACTTCTTGCAGCATGGTCAGGATTCGTCAGAGTGCCGGTCGGGCGCCGGCTGGGTTTGTTGTCATCGAGCCTGTGGTGCGAAGGGGGGGACTCGAACCCCCACGCCGGTAAAGGCGTCAGGACCTAAACCTGGTGCGTCTACCAATTTCGCCACCTTCGCGACGCAGCTGGCGCCTCGACGCCACGCGAGGCGCGATTCTAATCGATGGCCTCGCACTCGCCGCGGCCGATCGATGCGCGTGGTAGCTTGCCTGGATGGGCGTTGGCCACTACGAAAACTTTCCAGTCGCATCCTGGCTCATGCCGGCGGCGATGCGGCCAGCCGTTCGTGCAATCTACCGCTTCGCGCGCATCGCCGACGACATCGCCGACGAGGGAGACGTCGCTCCGCGCGACCGCCTCGACGCCCTGGACGGCCTGCAGGCGGCGCTCGACCGCATCGAGTCGGGCGAGGACGGCGGCTGGCCCGACCTCGCAGCAGCGGTGCGCTCGCATGCCCTGCCGCTGGCGCCGTTTCGCGACCTGCTCTCGGCCTTCGCGCAGGACGTGACCACCAGCCGCTACGCTGGCTACGAGCCACTGCTCGACTACTGCCGCCGCTCGGCCAACCCGGTTGGCCGGCTGCTGCTCGCGCTGTATCGCCTCGACGAGCCGCAGGCAGCGGACTGGTCGGACCGCATCTGCACCGGCCTGCAGCTGGCCAACTTCTGGCAGGACGTGGCCATCGACTGGACCAAGGGCCGGGTCTACCTGCCGCAGGACCAGCTGGCCCGCTTCGGGATTGCCGAGTCCACAATCGCTGAAGGCGGCCGCCACCGAAGCTGGCCGGCACTGATGCGCGCACAGACGGAGCGCGCCCGCCTGATGCTAGAGTCGGGCGCACCGCTGACAGGCCGGCTGCCGGGCCGCATCGGCTGGGAACTGCGGCTGGTGATCCAGGGCGGCCTGCGCATCCTCGAGCGCATCGACAGGGCCGACGGCGACGTGTTTTCCCGCCGGCCGCGACTGCGGGCGCCCGACTGGCTGCTGATGACGGCCCGCTCGCTGGCCATGTGATCCGCCGGCCCGTTCCGACGATGAGTCCCGACGAGTACTGCCAGAAGAAGGCCGCGGCCAGCGGCTCCAGCTTCTACTACAGCTTCCTGTTCCTGCCGCCTCGGCGGCGGCGGGCGATCACCGCTCTGTACGCCTACTGCCGCGAGGTCGACGACGTCGTCGACGAGATGCAGGATCCCGCAGTCGCGCGGGCCAGGCTTGCCTGGTGGTCCGACGAGATCGGCCGCCTGTACGCCGGCGACCCGCAGCATCCGGTGACCCGCGCGCTGGCGCCGCATCTGAGTGCCTTCGACATACGGCGCGACAGCCTGCTGCTGGTGCTCGAAGGCATGGCGATGGACCTGCAGCAGAACCGCTACCTCGACTACGCCGCGCTGGCCCGCTATTGCCACAACGTCGCCGGCGTGGTCGGCGAGCTGTCCGCCGGCATCTTCGGCGCCAGCCAGGAACGAACCTACGAGTACGCGCGCAAGCTCGGCCTGGCGCTGCAACTGACCAACATCATTCGCGACGTTGGCGAGGACGCGCGCCGCGGGCGGGTCTACCTGCCGCTCGACGAGTTGCAGCGCCACGGCGTGCGGGTGGCCGACCTGCTGGAGGGTCGCTACGTCGACGGCTACCTGCCGCTGATGCGCCTGCAGGCGCAGCGCGCCCGCAGCGTCTATGCCGAGGCGCTGGCGGCGCTGCCCGCCGCCGACCGGCCGGCGCAGCGGCCGGGGCTGGTCATGGCAGCGATCTACGCGACTCTGCTCGACGAGATCGAACGCGAGGACTTCCGCGTGCTGCACCAGCGAGTGGCACTGACGCCACTGCGCAAGCTGTGGATCGCCTGGCGCACGTGGGTGGCCGGCCCGGCCTTCGGGCGCCCCGCGTCGCCGTGAGCAGTCGGTGAGCGCACGGGTCGCGGTGATCGGCGCCGGCTGGTCGGGACTGGCCTGCGCGCTCGAACTGACGGCGAGCGGACATCGGGTGACGCTGATCGACGCCGCACCGCAGCCCGGCGGACGGGCGCGCGCAGTCGGCGTCCGCCTGGGTGACCGCGAATTCTTGCTGGACAACGGTCAGCACCTGCTGATCGGCGCCTACGGCGAGACGCTGCGCCTAATCCGCGCGATCGGTGTGCGGGCCGACGAAGTCCTGCTGCGCCTGCCCTTCGAATTGCGCTATCCGGATGGCTTGCTGCTGCGCGCACGCCGGCTTCCCTCGCCGCTGCACCTCGCCGCAGCCATGGCGGGCTCGGCGCGGCTGGGCTGGGCCGAGCGACGTCAGGTCATCGGCTTCGTGCTGCGTTGGCGCAGCCGCCGATGGAAGATAGCCACGGACGCGCCGGCGAGCACGCTGTTTGCGGGAGCTCCGACCGGGATCGTTCGCCGGTTATGGCGCCCGCTGTGCCTGGCCGCGCTCAACGTCGAACTCGAACAGGCCTCGGCGCAGGTACTGCTCACCGTGCTGCGCGATTCGCTCGCCGGCGGCGCTCGGGCGGCCGACCTGCTGATACCGTGCCGCGACCTGACACAGGTCTTCGCCGGGCCGGCCCTGCAGAGCCTGCTCGACCGCGGCACCGATGTGCAGCTGCGCACTCCGGCGCAGCGGCTGACCCGGACTGGCTCGCATTGGCGCATCGAATGCCGGCAGCGATCCTCGTGCGTCGACGCGGTGGTGCTTGCGTTGCCGCCGCAACGCGCAGCGGCCCTGCTCGAGACCGCGCAGCAAGCCGGGCTTGCGCCGGCAGTCGCGATGCTGCGTGAGATCGACATGGTGCCGATCGCCACCGCCTACCTGCGCTACTCGCCTGCCCTGCGCCTGCCCTGGATCGCAAGCGCCCTGCTCGACGACCCGGCGAGCGGGCGATTCGGCCAGTGGGTCTTCGATCGCGGCAGGCTCGACCGGGCAAACGCCGGCGTGCTGAGCGTCGTGATCAGCGCCGCCGGCTCTGCCCTCGCCGACGGGTCGACGCCGATCGCGGCGTCGGTCGCGCGGCAACTCAGTGCCGAGTTCGGCCTGCCGGCTCCGCTGGCCAGCGCCGTGCTTGCGGAGAGGCGCGCCACCATCGTTCCGTCGCCCGGCCTGCAGCGTCCGCCGACGCGACTCGGCGCGCCCTCGCTGTACCTGGCCGGCGATGCGGCGCAGAGCGACTATCCGTCGACGCTCGAGGGCTCGG
Source organism: Caballeronia novacaledonica (assembly GCA_048497655.1). Lineage (GTDB taxonomy): Bacteria > Pseudomonadota > Gammaproteobacteria > Burkholderiales > Burkholderiaceae_F > JADJWR01. The sequence continues at coordinate 1,074 of JBHJND010000144.1, read as the reverse complement.
TACGCGCCGGCCTTGCGGCCGCGCGCGCGATCGCAGCCGATCTCCGCGCCGGCCCGACCGCGACTTAACGGCAGCGCTCGATCGCCTCGGTCAGCCGGTCGACCGCGACGATGGTCATGCCCTCGATCGGCTGCTTCGGCGCGTTGGCCTTCGGAATGATGGCGAGCGAGAAGCCCAGCTTGGCCGCCTCGCGCAGCCGCTCCTGCCCGCGCGGCGCCGGGCGCACTTCGCCGGCCAGGCCGACTTCGCCGAAGGCGACCAGGCCGCGCGGCAGCGGCTTGTTGCGGATCGACGAGACGATCGCCGACAGCACCGCCAGGTCGGCCGCGGGTTCCTCGATGCGCACTCCGCCGACCGCGTTGACGAACACGTCCTGGTCGAAGGTGGCGATGCCGGCGTGCCGGTGCAGCACCGCCAGCAGCAGCGCGAGGCGCTGCGGCTCCAGGCCGATCGCCAGCCGCCGCGGGTTGGGCACGTGCGCCGTGTCCACCAGGGCCTGGATCTCGACCAACAGCGGCCGCGTGCCCTCCTGCGTCACCAGCACGCAGGAGCCAGGCACCTGCGCATCGTGCTGCGACAGGAACAGCGCCGATGGATTGGCCACGCCGCGCAATCCGCGGTCGGTCATCGCGAACACGCCCAGTTCGTTGACCGCGCCATAACGGTTCTTCACTGCCCGCACCAGGCGGAAAGACGAGTGCGGATCGCCCTCGAAGTAGAGCACCGTGTCGACCATGTGCTCGAGCACGCGCGGGCCGGCCAGCGCGCCTTCCTTGGTCACGTGGCCGACCAGCACCAGGCTCACGCCCGAGCGCTTGGCGGCACGCGTGAGTTGCGCCGCGCACTCGCGCACCTGCGCCACCGATCCCGGCGCCGACTGCAGCTCGCCCGAGTACAGCGTCTGGATCGAATCGATCACTGCCACCTGCGGCCGCTCGGCCTCCAGCGCGGCGAGAATCCGCTCCAGCGCGATCTCGGCCATTAGTCGCACCTGCCTGCCTTCGACGCCGAGCCGGCGTGCCCGCAGCGCCACCTGCGCCGCCGACTCCTCGCCGCTGACGTAGAGCACCTTGG
>JBHJND010000143.1:0-2791 GCA_048497655.1 Caballeronia novacaledonica | reverse complement strand
ACCCGGCACGACGGCTCCTGGTGGCCGGCGCTGCATGGCTGGCTGGCGAAGCACTCCAGCGGCCGCACCAAGCCGCCGACGATGGGCGCGCCGCGCAAGGGCTACGCGGTGATCGAGGACGCGCCGGGCACGTACGTGAAGCAGAGGTAAGGCAGCTCGGGCGGGACGAACTGCGACCCGGCCCGCGACGCTCGCCTCAGGCGATCCGGTTGAACCAGAGCATCGACAGCCCCGCCGCGGCCAGCGACAGCAGCGCCGCGGCGGCGGCGAAGAGCGCCGTCACCTCGGTCTGCTTCTTCTCGAACACCAGCCGCGAGTTCAGCGTCTCGTAGACCTTCTTCAGGTCGAGCGCGCTGCCGGCGTGGAAGTACTCGCCGAGCGTCATGCCCGCCACCTTCTTCAGCGTCTCCTCGTCCAGGCGGGCGCGGAACGACCAGCCCTCGAAGCCGATCACCTCGCCCTCCAGCGTGCCGACGCCCACGGTGTAGACGCGCACGCCGCGGTCGGCCGCCATCCGCGCGGCCTTCAGCGGGTCGGGGCCGGTGGTGCGCTGGCCGTCGGTGAGCAGGATGACCGCCGCCGAGGCGTACGAGCCCGGCGGCACCGGCGTGAACTCCTTCGGCTCGGCCTTGCCGGCCTCGTCGAGCGAGCGACCCTTGTGCCTGCTTTCGTCGCCGTAGATCACGCCGCTGACGTCGATCCGCTGGTCGGGGAACAGCGCGTCGAGCGAGACCAGGATGGCGCTGCCGGTGGCGGTGCCGCGCTGCAGGTGGAAGCGGTCTATCGCCGCCAGCACGTCCTCGCGCGACAGCGTCGGCGGCTGCACCAGCGAGGCGGTGCCGGCGAAGGCGACCACGCCGATGCGCGTCTTCGGCGGCAGCTGCTCGACGAAGGCGCGCGCCGCGTTCTGCGACGCCTCCAGCCGGTTCGGCTCGACGTCCTTGGCGCGCATGCTGCCGGAGACGTCCATCGCCAGGATGATCGTCTCCTGCTGGGTGGGCAGGGTGACGGTGGCCATCGGCCGCGCCACCGCGAGCATCATCAGTGCCAGCGCCAGCAGGAACAGCAGCGGCGGCAGGTGGCGCCGCCAGCGCGCGCCGCCGCCGATGGCCTCCTTGACCAGGCCGAGGCTGGCGAAGCGCAGCGCCAACTTCTTGCGCCGCGCGAGCAGCCAGAAGTAGGCCGCCACCAGCAGCGGCAGCAGCACGAGCAGCCACAGCGCTTCAGGCCAGAGGAAGCTCATGGCTGGCCTTCAGGTGCGTCGGCAGCCCGCCGCCGGCGGCGAGCTGGCTGCGCCGCTTGCGCAGGTCGGCGAAGCGCAGGATCGCCGAGGCGAGGTCGTCGCCGGTGGAGAGCTCGAGCGTGTCGACCCCGGCGTCGGCCAGTGCCGCGCGCAGCGCTTCCTCGCGCCTGCCTGCCGCGGCGGCGAAGCGGCGGCGGAAGCCGGCGTCGTGGGTGTCGACCCAGATCTGCTCGCCGGTCTCGGCGTCCTGCATCAGCACGCCGCCGATGTCGGGCAGCTTGATCTCCAGCGGGTCGTACAGGCGGATGGCGATCACCTCGTGCCGTTGCGCCAGCCGCGCCAGCCACGGCACCCAGCCCGGCAGGCTGATGAAGTCGGACACCAGGAACAGCAGCGAGCGCCGGCGCAGCGCGCGCAGCGCGTGCTGCAGCATCTCGCCGAGGTCGGTCTGCCGCGCGTCGCCCGCCGGCGGCTGCAGCAGGCTCGCCAGCAGGTGCAGCACGTGGCGGCGGCCGGCCCGCGGCGCGATCACCGCGTCGACCCGGCTGCCGTAGCGCAGCAGGCCGGCGCGGTTGCCGCGCCGGGTGAGCACGCGCGCCAGCAGGGCGACGAACTCGGCGGCCAGCTGCCGCTTGCTGGTGCCGCCGGAGCCGAAGTCGACCGAGGCCGACGCATCGACCAGGAACCAGGCGGCCAGCTCGCGGTCCTCGTGGAACTCGCGCACGTGCGGCACCTGCAGCCGCGCCGTGACGTTCCAGTCGATGTGGCGCACGTCGTCGTTGTACTGGTACTCGCGCAGGTCGGCGAGATCCAGCCCGGCGCCGCGGAACAGCGTGCGGTAGTCGCCGTGCAGCGCGCCGTCGAGGCGCTTGAGCACCGTCCACTCCAGCCGGCGCAGGATCGCCTCCGCACCGGCGGCCGCGCGCGACGCCCCTTCAGCCGTTGGCGACGCGGACATGGGACTGCAGCGGCTTGTCGGGCACGGCGACGTGGCGCATCACCGTGCCGACGATGTCGTCGGCGCTCCTGCCTTCGGCCAGCGCCTCGTACGACAGCACCAGCCGGTGGCGCAGCACGTCCGGCACCAGGTCGGTCACGTCTTCCGGCAGCACGTAGTCGCGGCCGCGCAGGAAGGCCAGCGCCCGCGCCCCCTCGATCAGGTGGATCGTCGCCCGCGGGCTGGCGCCGAAGGTGATGTAGCGCGAGAGATCCTTGATGCCGTGCCGCTCCGGCTCGCGGGTGGCCGACACCAGCCGCACGGCGTACTGGATCAGCGACGGGTCGACGTAGCCGTTGCGGCACTGGCGCTGCAGGTCGGCCAGCTGCTCGGTGGTGGCCACCGCGCTCACGGCGACCGGGCTGCCGGTGACCCGCTCGACGATGACGAATTCCTCCTCGTCGGTCGGATAGCCGACCAGCACCTTCATCATGAAGCGGTCGACCTGCGCCTCGGGCAGCGGGTAGGTTCCCTCGGTCTCTATCGGGTTCTGCGTGGCCATCACCAGGAACGGCTCCGGCACCGGCCAGGTGTGGCCGGCGATGGTCACC
>JBHJND010000142.1:0-4393 GCA_048497655.1 Caballeronia novacaledonica | reverse complement strand
GCCGGCAGCGCCAGGTGGATCAACAGGACGTCGACCCGTCCCGCCTCGCGGACCAGGACCGCGGGCAAGGTCGGATCCTGGTCGAGCGCGCGCGGATCGGCGATGACATCGGCACCCATGTCGCGGAAGACTTCCGTGAGGGCCGGCCCCATGAACTCGCCCGACTGGGTCAGCAACACCCGCTTCCCGTCGAGCCTGGTGGAAGTCATCACAGCCTCCGTCTAAATTAAGGCGCGGATCGTCTCACGGCCAAGGAGCCACCGAACGGCATGGCGGGGCGCGGCGCCACGACGCGCCGCCTACGGTGCGTCGGTGCCGAACACCGCCCGCCAGAGCGACCTGACCGCTGCCGTCTCCGCCGCGACGCTGCCCGCCGGCACCCGCGCGAACTCGGCGTTGTTCAGCCGCAGCTCGTGCTGCAGCTTGCGGAAGCGGCGGTAGGCGTCGCCGACCTCGCCGGCCAGCTTCGCGTCGATCAGGCCCAGCTCGCCGGCGATGCGCAGCAGCGCGATGTTGCCGAGGTTGCCGAGCAGGCGCGGCTGGCCGTGCGAGTGCGCCAGCACCAGGTACTGGACGATGAACTCGACGTCGACCATGCCGCCGCGGTCGTGCTTCAGGTCGAACAGGCCGCTGCGGTTCGGGTGGCCTTCGAGCATGCGGCGGCGCATGTCGAGCACGTCGGCGGCGAGCCGCGCCAGGTCGCGCGGCATCGCCAGCACCTCGTTGCGCAGCCGCTCGAAGCGTTCGCCGATGGCGGCGTCGCCGGCGACGAAGCGCGCGCGCGTCAGCGCCTGGTGTTCCCAGGTCCAGGCGCCGGTGCCGCCCTCGCGCCGCTGGTAACGCTCGAGGCCGTCGACCGGCGCCACCATCAGGCCCTTGTCGCCGTCCGGGCGCAGCCGCAGGTCGACGTCGAACAGGTTGCCGCTCGAGGTGAGCGAGGTGAGCCAGGTCATCAGCCGGCGCGCCAGCATCAGGTAGTTCTGCATCGCCTCCGGGTGCTCGTCGTCGTGGACGAACACCAGGTCGAGGTCAGACTGGTAGCCCATCTCCTTGCCGCCCAGCTTGCCGTAGCCGATCACGGCGAAGCGAGGCGTCTCGGCGTGCCGCCGGGCGACGGTGCGCCAGGCGAACTCGATCCCCACCGCCAGCGTCGTGTCGGCCAGCAGCGACAGGTGGTCGGCCAGCCGCTCGACGGTCAGCCGGCCGTCGAGGTCGGCGACCAGCAGCCGGAACACCTGCGCGTGGTGCTCGTCGCGCACCATGTTCATCTGCGCCTCGACGTCGTCGCCGAGTCCGGCCAGGTGGGCGCGCAGCTCGGCGCCGTATTCGCGGAAGTCGAGCGGGCTGTCGTTGGTGAGGCTCGTCAGGCGCTCGTCGAGCAGTTCGTCGAGCAGGATCGGATGCTGCACGAGGAAGTCGGTGGCCCAGCGGCTGGCGGCCAGCAGCCGCAGCACCCGCTCGAAAGCGTGCCCGTACTGGCCGAGCAGCGCGATGTAGGTGCTGCGGCCGGCGATCGCCTCGAGAAGCTGCGCCAGCCGCGCCAGCACCTCGGCGGCAGCGACCGTGCGCGGCAGCCCCGGCAACTGCGCCACCGCCTGCATCAGCAGCCGCTCGATGGTCGCCCGCGTGGTGCTGCTGGCGGCCAGCACTCGCCGCGACTCGAGCAGGCCGCGAATGCGCGCGGCGCAGGCCGGCGCATCGTCCACCCCGGCGCCGCGCAGGCGGTCGACCAGCGCCGCGTCGTCGCTGCCGGCGGGCTCGGCCTCGACCTGCGCCGGCATCTGGAACACGGCGTCGAAGTCGGCGGCCACCTCCTCGGTGACCGCGTCGAAGCGGCTGCGCAGCTCGCCGGCCGAGGGCAGGCGCAGCATCGCCGCCACGTTGGCGAGCGCCGCCTCGCCGGCCGGCAGCTGGTGCGTCTGCGCGTCGTCGACGTACTGCAGCGCGTGCTCCAGCTGCCTGAGGAAGACGTAGTCCCCGGCAAGCCGCCGCGCCTTCGCCTCCGGCATCACGCCGATCCGCGCCAGCGTGGCCAGCGTCGGCAGCGTGGCGCGGTCGCGCAGCCGCGAGTCGCGGCCGCCGCGGATCACCTGCTGCGTCTGCGCGATGAACTCGATCTCGCGGATGCCGCCGCGGCCGAGCTTGACGTTGTCGTCGTGCTCGTCGACGCCGCCGGCGCGGCGCGCCGAGCGGGCCCGCGTCTGCGCGCGGATCTGCTCGTGCAGGTCGCGCAGCGAGGCGATGGCCGAGAAGTCGAGGTACTTGCGGAAGACGAACGGCCGCACCAGCGACTCGAGCGCCGCGCGCTGCCGCTCGAAGGCCGCCGCGTCGGCCAGCACCGGGCCGGAGATCACGCGCCCCTTCAGCCAGGCGAAGCGCTCCCAGTCGCGCCCTTCGCGCATCAGATATTCCTCGAGCATCGCGCCCGACACTGCCAGCGGGCCGGCGTCGCCGTGCGGCCGCAGCCGCATGTCGACGCGGAACACGAAGCCGTCGGCAGTGGCCTCCGACAGCGCGGCGATCAGCCGCTTGCCGAGCCGCTCGAAGAACTCGTGGTTCGACAACGGCCGCGGCGCCACGGCGAACTCGCCGTGCGGCCCGGTCTCGCCGTCCTCGTCGTAGACGAACACCAGGTCGAGGTCGGAGGAGACGTTCAGTTCGCCGCCGCCGCCCTTGCCCATCGCCACCACCAGCAGGTCCTGCGGCACGCCGTCGGCCGACAGCGGCACGCCGTGCCGCTGTGCCAGCACCCGGCCATGCACCTGCAAGGCGCGCTCGACGGCAAGCTCGGCCAGCGCGGTCACGGTGCCGACCACCTCGGCAAGATCGGCCACGCCGGCGATGTCGCGCGCTGCCAGCGCCAGCATCACGCGCCGGCGCAGCCGGCGCAGCCGCCTGGCCAGCGACTGCTCCTCGTCGCCGCCGGCCTCGGCGAGCAGTTCGAATTCGGCGTTCAGCCGCTGCCGCGACCACGGCTGTGCGGCCAGTTCGCCGAGGCGGTCGAGGCGTTGCGCATCGGCAGCACCACTGCCGAGCTCCGCCGCCAGCGCGCGACCGACGAAGCGGGACAGCTGCATCGCGCGCGCGCAGCCGGCGCGCAGGGGCTCGTCGATCATCGCTTGGCTGTCGCGCGGCGCGGCACGGCCGCGGCCCTTCGCTGGTTCGTCCCTGACGGTGCATCGCATTCTACGGAGCCCTGCGCAGCCGGACGTCGCCGCTGCCTTGCTGATGTAAGCTCGATCGGACGCTCCACCGCCTGCTGTCATGACCGCCCCGCCTTCGCCTCGTTCGGTCCGCGTCGCCGCCGTGCAGATGGTCTCGAAGCCCGACGTGGCGGCGAACCTGCGCGATGCCGCGGCGCTGGTCGCCGAGGCCGCGGCGCAGGGCGCGCGGCTGGTCGGACTGCCCGAGTTCTTCTGCCTGATGGGCAGGGAGAACGACAAGATCGCGGTGCGCGAGGCCGACGGACACGGCCCGATCCAGCACTTCCTCGCCGAGACCGCCGCCAGGCACCGGATCTGGCTCGCCGGCGGCACCATCCCGCTGGCCGCGCCCGAGCCGGGCAAGGTGATGAACTCCCTGCTCGTCTACGGACCCGACGGCGCGCGCCTTGCGCGCTACGACAAGATCCACCTGTTCGCCTTCGCCACCGGCGACGAGTCGTACGACGAGTCGAGGACGATGGTGCCCGGCCGCGCGGTGCGCAGTTTCGAGATGGCGCCGGCCGACGGCCCGCGGCTGAAGGTCGGCCTGTCCGTCTGCTACGACCTGCGCTTCCCCGAGCTGTACCGCTCGCTCGGCCAGCCGGACCTGATCATGGTGCCGGCCGCTTTCACGGCCACCACCGGCCGCGCGCACTGGCACACGCTGCTGCGCGCGCGGGCGATCGAGAACCTCTGCTACGTGCTGGCGCCGGCGCAGGGCGGCCGGCACGACAACGGCAAGGCAACGTTCGGCCACAGCGTGCTGTACGGCCCGTGGGGCGAGACGGTCGCGGAACTCGACGAGGGACCGGGCGTGATCGTCGGCGAGGTCGATCCGGACCGCATCGCCGAGGTGCGCGCCAGCCTGCCGGCGCTGGCGCATCGCGTGTTCGCCTGAGACGGGCGACACGAATCGCCGGCACCAGAGCTCCGCCAGAAGGTCAAACCCACCATGACGCATCCATTGCTGCGCGAACTGCCCGAGCCGATACGCGCCCTCGGCGAGCTGAGCCTCGACCTGCGCTGGAGCTGGTGCCACGGCGCCGACTCGCTGTGGGCGATGCTCGACGGCGAGACGTGGGAGCACACGCGCAACCCCTGGCTGGTGCTGCAGAACACCACCAAGGGCCGGCTCGAGTCGCTCGCCGAGGACCCGCGCTTCCTCGCCGAGCTGGCGCGGGTGCGCCGCG
>JBHJND010000141.1:0-4952 GCA_048497655.1 Caballeronia novacaledonica | reverse complement strand
ACGAACAGCGCCGCCCTGAGCCGCGCGAAGGTGCGCGGCGGCAGCACCGGCGGGACGATCGACGACAGGCGCGCCGGCAACGGCATGTGCGGGCCGGTCACGCCGAAACTCAGTAGAACCGCTTGAGATCCATGCCGGCGTACAGCGACGCCACCTGCTCGCCGTAGCCGTTGAACATCGGGGTCGGCCGGCGCCGGGCAAACAACCCGTCCTCGCCGAGGCGCCGCTCGCTTGCCTGGCTCCAGCGCGGATGATCGACGTTCGGATTGACGTTCGAGTAGAAGCCGTACTCGTTCGGCGCCGACTTCTGCCAGCTGTTGACCGGCTGCTTCTCGACGAAACGGATGCGAACGAGCGACTTAGCGCTCTTGAAACCGTACTTCCACGGCACGACGATCCGCAGCGGTGCGCCGTTCTGGTTCGGCAGCAACTCGCCGTACAGGCCGAAGGCGAGCATCGTCAGCGGATGCATCGCCTCGTCCATCCGCAGGCCTTCCACGTACGGCCAGTCGATCACCCGCGAACGCAGACCCGGCATCTGCTTCGGGTCGGCCAGGGTGACGAACTCGACGTACTTCGCGTTGCCGGTGGGCTCGACGCGCCGGATCAGTTCGGCCAGCGGGTAGCCGATCCACGGCACGACCGCCGACCAGGCTTCGACGCAGCGCAACCGGTAGATGCGCTCCTCCATCGGCGCCAGCTTCAGCAGGTCGTCGATGTCGAAGGTGCGAGGGCGACGCACCTCGCCGTCGACGACCACCTGCCAGGGGCGCGCGCGCAGCAGCTTCGGCGCATGCTGGGCGGGATCCTCCTTCTCGGTGCCGAACTCGTAGAAGTTGCAGTAGCCGGTCACCAGGTCATAGGCAGTGACCCGCTCCATCGTCGACAGCGGGCTGGGCTTGCCTGCAAGCCTGGGCGCCGCCGGATTCTGCGCGCCCGACCCGGCAGCAGCGCCGACCAGCCCGGCGGCCACTGCCGCCTGCAGCAGCGCCCTGCGCTCGCGCCAGACGCCCGGCGGCGTGATCTCCGATGGCGCAATTTCGCTTCGCTGGCCGATCAGCATTTGAGGGCTCCCAGGGCAACTTCGGGACGGCAGCCGGCGCCGACGAGCGAACCTGCCCAGCGCAGCGCACTCGCTGCTCTCTGACCCGCACGATAGCCCAAGGTTCCGGCCGCCCGACCCTACACTTGCCGCGCCGCGCCCCACCGGAGACACGCCGATGCACATCGAACACGAGGTCAAGCTCGACTACAAGGACGTCCTGATCCGCCCCAAGCGATCGACGCTCACCTCGCGCAGCGAGGTCGACATCACGCGTGAGTTCTCGTTCCGCCACGCCAAGGCGCCGTACCGGGGCATCCCGATCATCGCCGCCAACATGGACACCATCGGCACCTTCGAGATGGCGAAGGCCCTCGACCGCTTCGGCCTGTCCACCGCCCTGCACAAGCACTACGGCATCGACGAATACGTCCGCTTCTTCACCGCCCTTGAGCGCAAGCCCGCTGCCTTCTACTCGATGGGCATCACGCGCGCCGACGAGGACAAGTTCGAGAAGCTCGTGCAGGCCGCTCCCGGCGCGGTGCGCTACGTGTGCGTCGATGTGGCCAACGGATACCACGAGAACTTCGTCACTTTCGTCACCCGCCTGCGCAGCCGGCACCCGGAACTGGTCATCATGGCCGGCAACGTCGTCACCGGGGAGATGACCGAGGAACTGGTTCTGTCCGGCGCCGACATCGTCAAGGTCGGCATCGGGCCCGGCTCGGTGTGCACGACGCGCAGCCTCACCGGCGTCGGCTATCCGCAGCTGTCGGCGGTGATCGAGTGCGCCGATGCCGCGCACGGCCTCGGCGGCCACATCTGCGCCGACGGCGGTTGCACCACGCCCGGCGACGTGGCCAAGGCCTTCGGCGGCGGCGCCGATTTCGTGATGCTCGGCGGGATGCTTGCCGGCCACGACGAGTGCGGCGGCGAGATCGTCGAGCGCAACGGCGAGAAACTGCAGCGCTTCTACGGCATGAGCAGCCGCACCGCGATGGAACTGTATGCGGGCGGTGTCGCCGAGTACCGGGCGGCCGAAGGCAAGGAGGTGCTGGTGCCCTACCGGGGCGAGGTGGCCCGCACGGCTCAGGAGGTCCTGGGGGGAGTTCGCTCGGCCTGCACCTATGTCGGCGCGCGGCGGCTCAAGGAGCTGTCGAAGCGGACCACCTTCATCCGCGTCACCCAGCAGGTAAACGAGGTCTTCGGCAAGCCCTAGCTTGCGCCGGGACTTCGCGCCTTAGCGCAGTCCGGCCACGTAATCGGCCACCGCGTTCATCTCGGCGTCGGACATCCGCGAGGCGATCTGCGCCATCGGCACGCTGTTTCGCCTGGTGCCGTCGTGGAAGGCCTTCAGCTGCGCGACGGTGTACTCGGCGTGCTGGCCGCCGAGGCGCGGATACTGCGCCGGGATGCCGGCGCCATTCGGGCTGTGGCAGCCGCTGCAGGCCGGCACGCCCCGCTCCGGAACGCCGGCCCGGTAGAGGCGCTGGCCGAGTTCGAGGCTGTCGCGGTTGCGCGCCGCGCCCGGCTTGTGCGGCTGGCTCGCGTAGTAGGCGGCGACGTGCAACCGGTCGGTGGCCGAGATGCCGCCGAGGATGCCGGCCATGATGCTGTTGACCCGGGCGCCCTTGTCGCCGGCCGGCGCGGCGAAGTCGTTGAGCTGCTTGAGCAGGTAGGCGGTGTCCTGGCCGGACAGCTTCGGATTGACGGCCATGGTCGAGTTGCCGTCGGCAGCGTGGCAGGCGGCGCAGATCGAGTTGGCAATTTCCTGGCCGCGCTTGAGGTCGGGCCTGGCGGCCGGTCTGTCCTGCGCCATCGCGGCAAGAGGGATTGCCAGGCCGACCAGCGCGGTCGCCAGGATCCGGCCGCCGCTGACCGGACGCATCGAGAGGGACGGGGTTTTCATGGCCAGTTCTTCTTGACGTGCAAGCCCCGGCATCGGCCGGTGGCGCCCGAGGAAAGCCGCGTATTCTACCGGAGCGGCGATGTCGCCTTCCCTCTTCAGCCGGTTGTGCTCTCTGTGACTGTATCCCGCCCGTGATGCGCTTCGAGTCGGCCCGCTTCGTCGTCTCCGTCGCCGAGCTCGAGCAGCTGAACGCCGCCCAGCTTGCCATGGTGCCCGAGGTCGCGTTCGTCGGGCGGTCGAACGCCGGCAAGTCGACGGTCATCAACGTGCTCACGGCGCAACGCCAGTTGGCCCATGCCAGCAAGACACCCGGTCGCACGCAGCTGCTCAACTTCTTCGAACTCGGCGGACGCGACAGGGCAGGCGCGCCGACGGTCCTCGGCTACCTGGTCGACCTTCCCGGCTACGGCTTCGCCCGTGCGCACGAGGACACGCGGTCGCGCTGGGACCGGCTGGTCGGAGGCTACCTGTCCACCCGCCGCCTGCTGGCGGCGGTGGTGCTGGTGATGGACGCTCGCCGACCGCTCGGCGACGCCGACGAGCACCTGCTTGCCTGGCTCGCCGCTCGCGACGACGCCGAAAGGCTGCGCGTTCACCTGCTGCTGAACAAGGCGGACCAGATCGGCCGCGCCGAGCGCTCGCGCGTCCAGGCACAGGCCGAGCACCGCGCCGAGTCGCTGCCGATGCCGGTGTCGGTGCAGCTGTTCTCGGGCCTGAAGCGCGAAGGACTCGATGAGCTGCGCATGACACTGTCGCAGGTCATCGAAGGCTGAGCAACGGACGCGGGCGCACGAGACAGCGGCGCGTATCATCGCCGGGCAAAAAAATGCCCCGGGCTTGTGCCCGGGGCTCAATGCCATTGAAGGCCCCGCTCAGGGAGGAATCAGCGGGAGGCGGCGCAAACCGCCTGCCGCCAGTTTCGCCGAATCCTGCGCCAAGGAAAGCTCGGACTTCCACGTATGTCGACAACCCCGCGGTACCCGGCCCTGCGCATGCGTCGCATGCGCCGCGACGACTTCTCCCGCCGCCTGATGCGCGAGCACCGGCTGACGGCCGACGACCTGATCTATCCGGTATTCGTGCTCGACGGCCGCAACCGGCGCGAGGACGTTGCCTCGATGCCCGGTGTGCAGCGGCTGTCGGTCGATCTGCTGCTGTCGGTGGCGGAGCAGTGCGTCGCCGCGGGCGTGCCGGTGATGGCGCTGTTCCCGGTCATCGACGTGCAGCTGAAGTCCGCCGACGGTCGCGAAGCGACCAACCCGGACGGCCTGGTGCCGCGCGCCGTGCGCGAACTGAAGCGCCGTTTCCCCGAACTCGGCCTGCTGACCGACGTGGCCCTCGACCCGTTCACCACGCACGGCCAGGACGGCCTGATCGACGACACCGGCTACGTGCTGAACGACGAGACGATCGCGGTGCTGCGCCAGCAGGCCATGGTGCAGGCCGACGCCGGGGTCGACATCGTCGCGCCCAGCGACATGATGGACGGTCGCATCGGCGCGATCCGCCAGTCGCTGGAGGCCGCCGGCCACATCCACACCCGCATCATGGCCTACTCGGCCAAGTACGCCAGCGCCTTCTACGGCCCGTTCCGCGACGCGGTCGGCTCCGCATCCAACCTCGGCAAGTCGAACAAGGCCGTCTACCAGATGGACCCGGCGAACACCGACGAGGCATTGCGCGAGGTGGCGCTCGACATCGCCGAGGGCGCCGACATGGTGATGGTCAAGCCCGGCATGCCGTATCTGGACATCGTCCGCCGGGTCAAGGACGAGTTTCGCATGCCCACCTACGTCTATCAGGTCAGCGGCGAGTACGCGATGCTGAAGGGGGCGGCGATCAACGGCTGGCTCGACGAGAAGAAGGTCGTGCTCGAGTCGCTGCTCGGCTTCAAGCGGGCCGGCGCCGACGGCGTGCTCACCTATTTCGCGCTGCAGGCGGCGCAGTGGCTGGCGGCGGAACGCTGAGCGGCGAGATGATCTGGCTGCACATCCAGCCGGA
>JBHJND010000140.1:0-1815 GCA_048497655.1 Caballeronia novacaledonica | reverse complement strand
TCCCAGTACACGGCGCCGGTGCTGGCGCGCGAATCGAGTTCCTGGTCGGCGAACAGCGGCTTCGTCTCGAACGTGCGGCTGCCGACGCGGATTCGTTGCGCCACCGGCCAGGTGCCGCGCGTGCGCGGCGAGGTCCAGTTCTCGATCGGCGTGAAGTCCACGTCGTCGGCGGCAAAGATGCGCGGCATGGCACTGCCGGCCTCGCGCAGCGACGCGTAGGCGTAGAGCTTTGCCCCGCTGCCGCGGCGGCGGATCTGGAAGGCGGTCAGGGCGGCGCCGTCGTCGAGGTTCATGCCGACCCAGTCCCAGCCGGCGGCGTCGTCATCGAGCAGGGTGCTCGACCACTCGTGGTCGAGCCAGGCGGTGCCGGCGAGCCTGCGCGTCGTGCCGTCGCTCTGCAGCGTCGCCTGCACGCGCAACTGCGGCTGCGAGTAGTAGAAGCTCGCCTGCGCAGCCTGCGGCCCCTTGCGCGAGAAGCCGGCGTCGCCCTGCAGCAGCAGCGGCTGGGTCGGCACGGCGACGAAGTTCAGGTCGAAGCCGCGCGCAGGCGCACTGCATTCGTAGCTGCCGTCGGCGCGCCGCGCGAGGTGCCAGCGGTCGAGCCGCACGTCGGTGTCCGCTTCCGACGCCTCGGCGATGCCGAAGCCGGCCCGCGCAATGCGCTCGTCCTTCCGCAGGCTCGCGCGCGCCGGGTCGGCGATGGCGGCGTGGGCGATGATCAGTTGCCTGGCGGCGAAGCGGCTCGGGTTGGCCGGGTCGATCTCGGTGCGTGTGCGGAAGAAAGTGATCTGGAAGCCGAGCGGCTGCGGCGCGTCGAGCCAGCCGGTGAGGTACCACCACTCGGTGCGGTAGTCCGGATGGGCGCCGTGGTCGCGCGGAAACACCAGCGGCCGCGGCGTGACCGCCGGGAAACTGGCGGCGACCGAGCCCAACGGCGCGGCGCCGAGGGCGATCAGCAGCGAGCGGCGGCGGATGGGCACGGCGCGATTGTCGCCGAAGGTGACGGCGCGCCAAAGAAAGGCGGGCGCCCGAGGGCGCCCGCGCAGCTCGAGGGCGTCGCCGGCCGCCGCGCAGGCGAAGCGGCCTGCGGCGAAACGGCCTCAGGGCTTGGCGGCGACGACCGCGATCTCGATCAGCACGTCGCGCGGCAGTCGCGCAACCTCGACCGTGGCACGCGCCGGCGGCTGGCTCTTGAAGTACTCCGCATAGATCTTGTTCATCGCCGCGAAGTCGTTGAGGTTCTTCATGTAGACGGTGGACATCACCACGTTTTCGAAGCCCAGCCCCTGCGACTTCAGCTTGGCGCCGATGTAGTCGAGCACCAGCCGCGTCTGCTCGTCGATCGTCGCTCCCTGCACGGCGTTGCCGGCCTTGTTCAGCGGGATCACACCCGAGAGGAAGACCAGGTTGCCCGTCTGAACCATCTGCGAGTACGGACCGATGGCCGGGTAGATGTCGCCGGTCGAGTGGATCTGCTTGGCCGGTCCGGTACTGCCGCAGCCGGCGAGCAGTGCCGCCGACAGCAGGGCGCCGAGGGCCGGTGGGGTTCGAGTCATGGGTCGCTCCAATCGGGGGTTCGAGTCGTTGTTCGGCTATGAAGCAGGCGGGCCGGGTGCAGCGCGCGTCCCGGCGCCGCGGCCAATCTAGGCGCAGCCGGCGAGCGTGGACCTCGCGTGCGCGGGAAGGCGCGATGGGAAAACTACTTAACGCTCCGGAGGAGCTCGCCGCGCCATCGCCGAGAACCCGACCGCGGGCGGTGCACCCGCTACCAGTCCGCCCGGACAGCCATCACCGCATCCGGGGCGACCGCGCGCC
>JBHJND010000139.1:0-2040 GCA_048497655.1 Caballeronia novacaledonica | reverse complement strand
GCGCGTGTATCCGCCGCGCCAGTTCCAGGCCGTCCATCTCCGGCATCTGCACGTCCATCAGCACCACGTCGTAGGTCTGCCGGCCGACCGACTCGACGGCCTCCAGCCCGTTGGAGGCCAGGTCGGCGCGGTAGCCCATCTGCTGCAGGATGCGCAGCGCGAGCTTCTGGTTGACCACGTTGTCCTCGGCCAGCAGGATGCGCAGCGGATGTCGGGCGGCCATCTCGCTGTCGATCTTCGGCGTCGCCGCGCTTCGTGCGCTCGGTGCCCTGGCCGCGGTGCTGTGCGCGAGCAGGTTCACCAGCGTGTCGAAGAGCTGCGACTGTCGCACCGGCTTGGCGAGGTGGGCGCTGAACAGCCCTTCGGTGTCGCCGGCCTCGCGCCGTCCGAGCGAGCTGAACAGCACCAGCGGCAGCGCCGGCCGGCGCGCGTGTATCCGCCGCGCCAGTTCCAGGCCGTCCATCTCCGGCATGTGCATGTCGAGGATCGCCAGGTCGAACGGCTCGCCGGCCTCGATCCAGCGCAGCGCCTCGGCCGGCTGCTCGGTGTCGCGCGCCTGCATGCCCCACTTGCCGGCCTGCAGGCTGAGCACGCGGCGGTTGGTGGCGTTGTCGTCGACCACCAGCAGGCGCCGGCCCTGCAGTTCCGGCTGCGTGCCGACGAAATCGCGGCTGCGCGCTGGTGGCAGATCGGCGATCGGAGCGCGGACGGTGAAGTGAAAGGTCGAACCCTTGCCCGGCCCGTCGCTCTCCGCCCACATGCGCCCGCCCATCAGTTCGGCCAGACGGCGGCTGATCGCCAGGCCGAGTCCCGTGCCGCCGTACTTGCGGGTGGTCGACGAGTCCGCCTGCGAGAACGACTGGAACAGCCGGCTCATCCCCTCGGGCGTCAGGCCGATGCCGGTGTCGCGCACCGCGAAGGCCAGTTCTGCCTGGCCGGCCGCGGTGGCGCTCGCGGTCACGGTCAGCACCACCTCGCCGGCCTCGGTGAACTTCACCGCGTTCGACAGCAGGTTCAGCAGCACCTGGCGCAGCCGGGTCACGTCGCCCTCGATCGCCGCCGGCACCTCGCCCTCAAAGAAGTAGGCGGTCTCCAGGTGCTTCTCCGCCGCGCGCGGGGCGACCAGGTCGAGCGCTGACTCGACGCACTCGCGCAGGTCGAACGGGTGCGCCTCGATGTCCATCCGCCCGGCCTCGATCTTCGAGAAGTCGAGGATGTCGTTGATGATGGTCAGCAGCGCGTCGCCCGAGTCGCGGATGGTGCTGGCGAAGTCGCGCTGCTCGTCGTTCAGCGGCGTGTCGAGCAGCAGGCCGCTCATGCCGATGACGGCGTTCATCGGCGTGCGGATCTCGTGGCTCATCGTCGCCAGGAAGGCGCTCTTGGCCTCGTTGGCGGCCTCGGCGGCGGCGCGCGCTTCCTGCGTCTCCTTGAACATCTTCGCGTTCTGGATCGCGATCACCGCCTGGTCGGCGAAGGTCTTCAGCAACTGGATCTCGGCATCGGAAAACCCCGTCGCCGGCTTGCGGATCGCATAAAGCCAGCCCACCGGCTGGTCCTGCCACAGCATCGGCGCCACCATCTGCGAGTACGGACCAATGCCGAGCGCCTTGGCCACCCGGCCTACCGGGCCGCGGGCTTCGTCGGCCAGTGCATTGACGAAGTGCAGCGGCTGCCGGCGGCGGATGGCGTCGATCTGCACCAGGCCATCGGCCAGCCCCGAGGCGACGATTTCGGTGACCCGATCGCGCGCGTTGCCGTGATGGGCAGCGATGCGCACCCGGCCGCTGATGTCGTCAATCAGGAGGATTCCGTGCTCGGCGCTCGAGAAGAGCTTGCCGCAGCTATCGAGGATCTTCTCGAACACCGGCGCCGAATCGGCGACCGAACTGCTGATCACGCTCAGGATCTCGGCCGACGCGGTCTGCCGCTCCAGCGCCTCCCGCGTCTCGTTGAACAGCCGCACGTTCTCGATGGCAATCAGCGCCTGGTCGCGGAACGACTCGGCCAGCGCGATCTCCTTGTCGGAGAACGCGCCCGCCT
>JBHJND010000138.1:0-3249 GCA_048497655.1 Caballeronia novacaledonica | reverse complement strand
GTGCGTGTGCACCCGACCGGCAAGGTGACGATCTTCACCGGCTCGCACTCGCACGGGCAGGGGCACGAGACCACCTTCGCCCAGGTGGTGGCCGACAAGCTCGGCATCGCCATGGAGGACGTCGACATCCAGCACGGCGACACCGGCAAGATCCTGTTCGGCATGGGCACCTACGGCAGCCGCTCGCTGGCGGTTGGCGGCACGGCGATCGTCAAGGCGGTCGACAAGGTGATCGCCAAGGGCAAGAAGATCGCCGCGCACCTGCTGGAAGCCTCGGACGCCGACATCGAGTTCGCCAACGGCGAGTTCCGCGTGGCCGGCACCGACCGCAGCAAGACCTTCGCCGAGGTGGCGCTCACGGCCTACGTGCCGCACAACTACCCGCTCGACAAGCTCGAGCCCGGGCTGAACGAGAACGCCTTCTACGACCCGACCAACTTCACCTACCCCGCGGGCACCTACATCTGCGAGGTCGAGATCGACCCGGACACCGGCCGCGTGCGGATCGACCGCTTCGTGGCGGCCGACGACTTCGGCAACGTGGTCAACCCGATGATCGTCGAGGGGCAGGTGCACGGCGGGCTGGCGCAGGGCATCGGCCAGGCGCTGCTCGAAGGCTGCGTCTACAACGAGGACGGCCAGCTGGTCACCGGCAGCTACATGGACTACGCGATGCCGCGCGCCGACGACCTGCCGAGCTTCGTCGTCGAGACCGTCAAGGGCACGCCGTGCACGCACAACCCGCTGGGTGTGAAGGGCTGCGGCGAGGCCGGCGCGATCGGCGCCACGCCGGCGGTGATCAACGCGGTGGTCGACGCGCTGGCGCACCTCGGCGTGCGCGACATCGCCATGCCGGTGAGCCCGCACACCGTGTGGAAGACGATTCGCGCGGCGCAGAAGAAACACTGAGGCGGAGAAGACACATGCACCACACCCACTATCACCGTCCCGCCTCGGTTGCCGAGGCCGTCAAGCTGATCGGCCAGCACCCCGACGACAAGGTGCTCGCCGGCGGGCAGTCGACGCTGCCGTCGATCAAGCTCGGCCTGCTGGCGCCGGAGGGGTTCATCGACCTCGCGGGCGTCGCCGAGCTGAAGGGCATCCGCGTCGAGGGCAACGCGGTGCGCATCGGCGCCATGACCACTCACGCGGCGGTGGCGGCGTCGAAGGAAGTGCAGTCGATGATCCCGGCACTCGCGCTGCTGGCCGGCGGCATCGGCGACCGCGCCGTGCGCAACCGCGGCACGCTCGGCGGATCGATCGCGCACAGCGACCCGGCGGCCTGCTATCCGGCGGGCGTGCTTGGCCTGGGCGCGACGATCCACACCAGCACGCGGCAGATCGCTGCCGATGCCTACTTCAAGGGCCTGTACGAGACGGCGCTCGCCCCCGGCGAACTGATCACCGCGGTCAGCTTCCCGAAGCCGGAGAAGGCGGCCTGGGTCAAGTTCAAGCAGCCGGCCTCGCGCTTCTCGATCGTCGGCGTGTTCGTCGCCAGGACGGCCGGCGGGGTGCGGGTGGCGGTGACGGGCGCCGGCGCCTGCGCGTTCCGCGTCAAGGCGCTCGAAGACTGCCTGAACGCCAGGTTCGCGCCGCAGGCGTGCGACGGCGTGACGATCCCGGCTGACGGGCTGAACAGCGACCTGCACGGCTCCGCCGAGTACCGCGCGCACCTGATCGGCGTGCTGACGAAGCGCGCGGTCGCCGCAGCGTCCTGAAGAAGCGTCGGGCGCATTCCGACTGCAGCGGCGCCGCTCGCGGCGCCGTTTCGCCTTTAGGAGACCTCGATGACCGTGCCGTACAAGCCGCCCGGCTATCACTCGGTGACGCCTTATCTCGCGCTGCGCGGCGCCCGGGCGGCGATCGACTTCTATGCGCGCGCCTTCGGCGCCGAACTGGTGCTCAAGCTCGACCTGCCCGACGGAACGATCGCCCACGCCGAGATTCGCATCGGCGACTCGATCCTTATGCTGGCCGAGGAGAACGCCGAGTGGGGCAACCGCAGCCCGCAGTCGCTCGGCGGCTCGCCGGTGTCGATGATGATCTACGTGCCCGACGTCGATGCGGCCTTCGACCGCGCGCTCGCCGCAGGCGCCGCAAGGGTGCGGCCGGTCGAGGACCAGTTCTACGGCGACCGCTCCGGAACGCTCGTCGACCCCTACGGCTACCAGTGGACGCTGGCCACCCACATCGAGGACGTGTCGACCGAGGAAGCGCAGCGGCGCATGGCGGCGATGCTGCCTTAGCCGCCAGAGCGAAGTCGGGGTCAGAGTCGAATTCGCCGAGTCGACATTCGTCGCCACGGTTGCCCGATCTCGCGCCGGTCTGCGCTGAGCCGCCGCGCCGGCGCGTGGCGAAATCGATGGCGATCCGCTAACGTCGCCTCATGAACGCCCCGGACTCCATCGATTCCACCGCCGCGCTGCTGGCGGAGCACAACTACGTCGCCGACCGCCAGCTGGCCACGGCGGTCTTCCTGGCGCTGAAGCTGAGGCGGCCGCTGTTCCTCGAAGGCGAGCCCGGCACCGGCAAGACCGAGATCGCCAAGGTGCTTTCGGCCGGGCTCGGCGCCGAGCTGATCCGGCTGCAGTGCTACGAGGGGCTGGACGTGAACGCCGCCGCCTACGAGTGGAACTACGCCCGGCAGATGCTGGAGATCCGGCTGGCCGAGGCGAAGGAGACGGCGCGCGAGCAGCTCGCCGAGGGACTGTTCACCGGCCGCTTCCTCATCGAGCGGCCGCTGCTGCGCGCGCTGCTGCCGCACGCCGTGCCTCCCGTTCTGCTGATCGACGAGCTCGACCGCACCGACGAGCCGTTCGAGGCCTACCTGCTGGAAGTGCTGTCCGACTTCCAGATCACCATTCCCGAGTGGAAGACGATCCGCGCCGACGAGCCGCCGGTGGTGATCGTCACTTCCAACCGCACGCGCGAGATCCACGACGCGGTCAAGCGCCGCTGTATCTACCACTGGGTCGACTATCCGTCGGCGGCGCGCGAGCTGGAGATCGTCCGCCGCCGCGTGCCCGAGGCGAAGGAGGCGCTGTCGCGGCAGATCGTCACCTTCGTGCAGCACCTGCGCACGATCGACCTGTACAAGCTGCCCGGCGTGTCGGAGACGATCGAGTGGAGCCGCGCGCTGCTGGCGCTCGACGCGGTGGCGCTCGACGCCGACACGGTGAACAACACGCTGGGCGTGCTGCTGAAGTACCAGGACGACATCGCCAAGGTGCAGGGCAGCGAGGCGGCGCG
>JBHJND010000137.1:0-7373 GCA_048497655.1 Caballeronia novacaledonica | reverse complement strand
GATCGAGCGTGCCAGGGTGGAAAACGGGTCGCCGCGCGAGGTGAGCGCCACGCGCGGGTGGCGGCGGATGATCCGCGCCAGCACCGGGTCGGCAGCACCGAGGGCACGGCGCGCGCGCGGCCAGTAGTGAGGGCGGGTCATCGGCCGGCCGGCCGCCGCAGCCGGGCCGCCCCGAGGCAGCGCCGCGTCCCCGCGGGCAGTGCGAGCGCGGCGAGCGGCGGCGGCGACACCTACTGCCGCCGCCAGGTGGTGCCGGAGGCCGAGTCCTCGAGCACGATGCCCTGCGCGGCGAGTTCGGCGCGGATGCGGTCGGCCTCGGCGAAGTTCCTGGCCTTCTTCGCCGCGGCTCGCTCGGCTATCAGCGCCTCAATGCGCACCGTGTCGTCCTCGCCCTCGCCGCCGCGCAGGACTTCCAGCGGCTCGCGCTGCAGCAGCCCCAGCAGTCCGCCCAGCGCCTTCAGCTGCCGCGCCAACTCGCTCGACTTGGTGCGGTTGACCTCGCTGGCCAGCTCGAACAGCACGCCGACCGCCTCGGCGCTGTTGAAGTCGTCGTCCATCGCCTCGCCGAAGCGCTGCGCGTGCGGCTCGCTCCAGTCGACACCGCCGGCGGCGGGCGGCGCATCGCGCAGCGCGGTGTACAGCCGCGTCAGCCCGGCGCGCGCCTCGCCGACGTGCTCCTCGCCGAACGAAACCTGGCTGCGGTAGTGCGAGCGGACCAGGAAAAAGCGCAGCACCTCGCCGTCGTACCTGTCGAGCGCGTCGCGGATGGTCCAGAAGTTGCCGAGCGACTTCGACATCTTCTCGTCGCCGACGCGCAGCGCGCCGCAGTGCATCCAGACCTCGGCGAACGGCTCGTCGAAGGCGCCCTCGCTCTGAGCGATCTCGTTCTCGTGGTGCGGGAAGACCAGGTCCGGCCCGCCGCCGTGGATGTCGAAGTGGCGGCCGAGCAGCTCGCTCGCCATCGCCGAGCACTCGATGTGCCAGCCGGGACGGCCCTGCCCCCAGCGCGACGGCCACTGCGGCTCGCCCTGCCTGGCGCGTTTCCACAGCACGAAGTCGAGCGGGGCGCGCTTGCCTTCGCCGACCGCGACGCGCTCGCCGGCGCGCAGGTCGTCGAGCGACTTGCCCGACAGCCGCCCGTAGCGCGGGAAGCTGCGCACCGCGTAGTCGACGTCGCCGTCGTCGGCCTGGTAGGCCAGCCCGCGGCTCTCCAGCAGCTCGATGATGCCGAGCATCTGCGGGATGTAGTCGGTGGCGCGCGGCTCGTGGTCGGGCCCGATGCAGCCCAGTGCCGCCAGGTCGTCCTGCATGTGCCGCGTGTACTCGGCGGCCAGTTCGGACGGCGTGACGCCGCGCTCCGCCGCCCGCTTGATGATCTTGTCGTCGACGTCGGTGACGTTGCGCACGTAGGTGACGCGGTAGCCGCGCGAGCGCAGCCAGCGCACCACCACGTCGAAGGCGACCAGCGTGCGGCCGTTGCCCATGTGGCAGAAGTCGTAGACGGTGACGCCGCAGACGTAGATGCGCACGTGGCCCGGCTCGAGCGGCGCCAGCGGCCGGCGCGAGCGCGTCAGCGTGTTGTAGACGGTGATCGTCATCGAGTGAAGCTCCGGAAGTTCGTCTGGAAGCGGCCGCGGCGAGTGCCGAGCAGGCGGCCGCGGCAGGTGCGCGGCGTGACGGCGAGGGTCAACAGCGGCGGACGAACATCGTGCGGAACGGGCGGCGCGAGGGGCGTTGATAAGATGCGGCCCCAGTATATCGTCCGCCGCCTCACGTGAAGCCGCTCCTGCCACTGCTCGCCTGCGCCGTGCTCGCCGCCGCGTGGCCCGTGGCCGCGCAGAAGCCGCCGCCGCCGCCGAGCGCCGCGACCGAGATCGGCGAACTGATGAAGGCCGGCCGGCACGACGATGCGCTCGCGCGCGCCGAAGCCCGGCTGAAGGACAACCCGCGCGACGCGCAGGTGCGCTTCATGCGCGGGGTGATCCTCGCCGAGCAGGGCAAGACGGTCGAGGCGACGGCGGTCTTCGAGACGCTCATCCAGGAGTTTCCCGAGCTTCCGGAGCCGTACAACAACCTGGCGGTGATCCACGCCGCGCAGGGGCGCTACGAATCGGCCTGGCGCCTGCTGCAGCAGGCGCTCGCCGCGCAGCCGAACTACGTCACCGCCTACGAGAACCTCGGCGACCTGTACCTGTCGATGGCCGAGCAGGCCTACGGCAAGGCGCTCGGGCTCGATTCCGGCAACTTGGTCGCCAAGGCCAAGCTGGAGACGACCCGCGAACTGAACGCGCGCATCCGCGGGGTGCGCTGAATCTTCCCCCTTCCATCGAGGAATCGACGATGCTCCGACCGCTCCACCAGATCTTCCGCCTGCTCGCCGCCGCCGGCTTGGCCCTGCTGTTCGCCGCCGGCGCGACGGCGCAGGACAAGGCCGCCGCGCCGCGCGTGCTGCTGGCCACCAGCCTGGGCGACATCACCATCCAGCTCGACGCCGAGAAAGCGCCGAAGACGGTCGCCAACTTCCTCGACTACGTGAAGAGCGGCCACTACGACGGCACGGTGTTCCACCGGGTCATCGGCGGCTTCATGATCCAGGGCGGCGGCTTCACGCCGGACATGGTGCAGAAGCCGACCAGGGCGCCGATTGCACTCGAATCGCGCAACGGCCTGAAGAACGAACGCGGCACGGTGGCCATGGCGCGCACTTCCGTGCCGGACTCGGCGACCTCGCAGTTCTTCATCAACGTCGTCGACAACGCGATGCTCGACCAGGCGAACTCCCGAGACGGGCAGGGATACGCGGTGTTCGGCAGGGTCGTCACCGGCATGGACGTGGTCGACAAGATCCGCGCGGTCGAGACCACCAGCGTCGGCGGCCACCAGAACGTGCCGGCCAAGCCCGTGCTGATCCGCTCGGCCACCATCGTCAAGTAACCCGTTCCAGGAGCAGCCATGGTTCGCCTGCACACCACCTTCGGCCCGATCACGATCGCACTGGACGCCGCCAAGGCGCCGAAGACGGTCGCCAACTTCCTCGACTACGTGAAGAAGGGCCACTACGACGGCACGGTCTTCCACCGCGTGATCGACGGCTTCATGATCCAGGGCGGCGGCTTCGCGCCGGGCATGAAGCAGAAGCCGACCGGCGCCCCGGTCGAGAACGAGGCCGGCAACGGCCTGCGCAACGACCGCTACACGATCGCCATGGCGCGCACCTCTGACCCGCACTCGGCCTCGGCGCAGTTCTTCATCAACGTCGCCGACAACGACTTCCTCAACCACAAGGCGCCGACGGCGCAGGGCTGGGGCTACTGCGTGTTCGGCAAGGTGACCGAGGGCACCGAGGTGGTTGACCGGATCAAGGCAGTGGCCACCGGCCGCAGCGGCATGCACTCCGACGTGCCGCAGCAGGACGTGCTGATCGAGCGGGCCGAAGTGCTCGCCTAGGCGGCGAGTCTCGCCCCGATGAGCGGCGCCGCGCCGACCGATCCGCTGCCGATCGAGCTGGCCGGGCTGCCGCGGGTCGAGCTGCGCGACCCGCTGTTCATCTCCGACCTGCACCTGAGCGCCGCCGCGCCGGCGACGCTCGCGCGCTTCCTGCGCTTCTGCGCGGAAGAGGCGGCGGCACACGCCGAGCTGCTGGTCCTCGGCGACCTGTTCGAGTACTGGATCGGCGACGACACGCTCGACGCCGAGGACGACGCCGTCTCGCGCGAGGTCGCCGCGGCGCTGCACGCGCTGGCCGGTCGGGGCGTGGGCGTGTACCTGATGCACGGCAACCGCGACCTGCTGCTGGGCGCGGGCTTCCTGCGCGCCACCGGCGCGCAGCTGCTGGCCGACCCGTGCGTCGCCTCGATCGGCGGCCGCGACGTGCTGCTGGCGCACGGCGACGCCTGGTGCACCCGGGACGTCGAGTACATGCGCTTCCGCGCCACCGTGCGGCAGCAGGCCACGCAGCGCCAGTTCCTCGCCGGAGCGCGCGCCGCGCGGCTGGCCTTCATGGGCGCGGCGCGGGCGCAGAGCGAGGCCGGCAAGCAGGCCAAGGCGATGCAGATCATGGACGTCACGCCGGCGGCGGTGGACGAGGCGCTGCGCGCAAGTCATCTGCGCCTGCTGATCCACGGCCACACGCATCGGCCCGCCGTGCACCGCTTCCTGCTCGACGGCGAGGCGGCCGAGCGCTGGGTGCTGCCCGACTGGGATCTCGACGCGGCCGACCCCGGTCACCGGCGCGGCGGCTACCTGGTCGCGGGCGACCTGCCTTGGCGGGTGCTGCCGCTTGCCTGATCGGCACGCCCGCGCCGAGGCGGCGCTACGCGGCCTTCAGCGGTAGACGATCACCGGCAGGCCGGTGTGCGCGAGCACCTTCTGGGTCTCGCTGCCGAGCAGGATCGCCGCCATGCCGCGGCGGCCGTGCGAGGCCATCCATATCGCGTCGCAGTGCCGCTTCTTCGCGGTGTCGACGATCGCCTGCGCCGGAAAGTCGCTGACCAGCTTCACCGTGTGGCACTCGACACCGGCGGCCTCCGCCAGCGCCTTGACGTCATCGAGGTAGATGTCGGCCGCCTTGTTGGCGAGCTTTTCGTGCTCGTCCGGCGGCATGTAGGCCACCGGCAGCAGGTCGCCGAAGATCAGTGGCGTGGCCGGCGGCATAGCGTGCACGAAGGTCAGCGTTGCGCCGCAGATGCGCGCCTGCTCGATCGCCGCCGCCGCGGCACGCTTCGACAGCTCCGAGCCGTCGGTCGGCACCAGGATGTGCTTGAACATCGCTCAACTCCCTCGGCACTTCACTTCGCGTACGGCAGCACCCAGATCACCATCGCGAAAAGGTAGCAGACCGAACAGGCCACGAGGGTGAACGGCACACTCCAGGAGAGGAACTCGCGCAACGAGATCTTGCGCTTTTCCTCGCGCTCGCAGATGTTCAGCGCCGCGAACAGCGCCGGCGCGCCCGCCACGGTGAGGTTGCTGCCCAGGGTGCCGGCCCAGACGAGGATCCACCACAGCGGCCACGGGTTGACGCCGGCCGACTGCAGGTCCTTGATCGTGTAGAGGAAGGTCAGGATATAGGCATCGTGCTCGACGATGCCGACGATCGGGATCGTGATCCAGAACAGCAGCGAGGCGCCTAGCGCCAGGTTCTCGGCGAACAGCGGCTTGAGCGTGACGGCAAGCGTGTCGAGGATGTGCGCCTTCTCGAGCGCGCCGACCAGCGCGAACAGCGCCATGTAGAAGAAGATGGCGCGCCAGTCCAGTTCGCCGAGGATCTCCTCGAAGCTGGGCGCCTTGACCCGCTCGCCGAGCAGTTGCAGCAGCAGCACCAGGCTCACGGCGCCGGTCAGCGCGATGAAGCCGAGCTTGACGCCGAGGACCTGCCGCAGCGCCATCGCCAGCACGGTCAGCAGGAACCAGCCGACCACAACGCCGGCGAACAGCCGGTTCGGGATGTGTGTCTCGATGCCCAGCTTCTCGATCTCCAGCGCCTGCCGGCCGTGCGCGCGGAAGCCGTAGGCGTACATCGCCGCCAGCGTGATCACGAAGGTGACCATCAGGATCGGGAACGACGACGGCCGGCCGTGCTGCCAGAGGAAGTCGCCGAACTCGGCGCCGGAGACGCTGTGCAGCATCTGCGGCGGCAGGTCGCCGAGCAGCAGCGCGGTGCCCATGAAGTTGGCCGAGAAGCCGATCATCAGCACCACCGGCGTGACCGGCAGCTTCAGCGCGCGCGCCAGCGGCAGCGCCACCGGCGCCATCATCAGGATCACGACGACGTTGTCGACGAACATCGAGATCACGCCGGCGAGCATCGACAGGATCATCACCAGCAGGCCGGGCCGCCCGCCGGACAGGCGCAGCGCCTGCACCGACAGCCAGCTCGGCACGCCGGTCTTGCCGAAGTAGCCGGCGATGATCCACACGCCGATCAGGATCGCCATCACGTTCCAGTCGACGAAGCCGAACGCGTCGACCTCGCTCATCACGCCGAAGACGATCATCGCCACCACGCCGAGCAGCGCGGCGACCGTGCTGTCGACGACGTTGGTGATCACGGCGACGATCGCGATCGCGAAGATCGCCAGGGCCAGCCAGGCGGTCAGGCTCATCGAAGTTGCTCCACGAACGCGGCTGGCGCCGCGGCGATAAGGCCGGCAGGATCGGGCCCGGCCATCACTTCACGAGCACCACGGGCATGCGGGCGTGGTGCACGACCCTGACGGTGGTCGAGCCTGCCAGCAGGTCGGCCAGCGCGCCCCGGCCGCGCGTTCCCATCACGATGTGGTCGCAGCCGAGTTCGCCCGCCGTCTGCGTGATCACCTCGGCCGCGTGCCCTACCCCCGTGTGCGCCACCGGCCGCACCCCTGCGGCGGTCAGCCGCGACTGCGCCTCGCGCAGCGCCTTCTCGCTTTCCTCGTCCCGGTAGGCGGCGATCTGGTCATGGCTTATGAACTGCCCGACGTCCCCCCGCAGCGCCAACTGCACGTTGAGCAGGTGCACCTCGATGTCGTCCGGCACCGCCCGCTGTGCCCGCTCCGCGATGAGGTAGTCGACCGCCCGCAGCGAACAGTCCGATCCGTCGACCGGAACGAGCACCCGTCTCATGATGATTGTCTTCCGGCAGCAGTCGGCGGCAGGGCGCATCCGCCCTCTCCGCTCGGGTTTTCCCTTAAGCGTTTGTGCGAATTATGCGCCACCGCTGCAGGTGCAGCCGGCGGCGGGCGGCCTGCAACCGGCGCGGCAGCTCGCTATTCGACCAGCTTGTTGAGCCTGTTCGGGTCGAACTTCTCGTGCTCGTCGCTCGGCCACTGCACCACCATGCCGTGCGCCCTGAGCGCGGCGACGATGGCCTCGAGCAGCTGCGCCTGGTCAGCCGCCTCGTTGATCAGCCGGTGCAGTGCGATCGACAGCGGGTCGTCGGCGCTCGGCGTCAGCCCGTAGGCCGAGAAGGCGCCGGCCGCAGGCGGTGCGGTATCGCTCGGGCTCGCCTCGATGATGCGCGCCGGGATGCCGGTGGCGGTCGCTCCGGGCGGAACCGGCTTGACGACGACGGCATTGGCGCCGACCTTGGCGCCGTCGCCGACCAAGAAGCCGCCGAGCACGTGCGCGCCCGCGCCAACGACCACGCCGCGCCCCAGCGTCGGGTGCCGCTTGGCGCCGCGATACAGCGACGTGCCGCCCAGCGTGACGCCCTGGTAGATCGTGCAGTCGTCACCGATCTCCGCCGTCTCGCCGATCACGACCCCCATCCCGTGGTCGATGAACACGCGCCGGCCGACGGTCGCCCCTGGATGGATCTCGATGCCGGTCAGCCAGCGGCCGACATGCGAGATGAAGCGCGCCAGCCAGCGCATGCCGCCGTGCCAGCAGGCGTGCGA
>JBHJND010000136.1:0-8807 GCA_048497655.1 Caballeronia novacaledonica | reverse complement strand
AGCGAGGTCGACTTCGGGTCGATGCCCTGCTTTTCCATCTCCTCGGTGATCGCCAGCATGTAGGACGGCGTGACCATGATCACGCGCGGCTTGAAGTCCTGGATCAGTTGCACCTGCCGCTCGGTCATGCCGCCGGACATCGGGATCACCGTGCAGCCGAGCTTCTCGGCGCCGTAGTGCGCGCCCAGGCCGCCGGTGAACAGGCCGTAGCCGTAGGCGACGTGCACCATGTCGCCCGGCCGGCCGCCGGCGGCGCGGATCGAGCGCGCCATCACGGTGGCCCAGGTGTCGATGTCCTTCGCCGTGTAGCCGACCACCGTCGGCTTGCCGGTGGTGCCGCTGGAGGCGTGGATGCGCAGCACCTGCTCGCGCGGCACGGCGAACAGGCCGAACGGGTAGTTCTCGCGCAGGTCGGCCTTGGTGGTGAACGGAAACTTCGCCAGGTCGGCCAGCGACTTCAGGTCGGCGGGCTTCGCCCCGGCGGCGTCGAACTTGCGCCGGTAGTGCGGCACGTTGTCGTAGGCCCGCGCCAGCGTCCACTTCAGCCGCTCGAGCTGCAGCGCCCGCAGCTCGGCCTGCGGCGCGCGCTCGATCGGCTCCAGTTCTTCGGCGGCGGGTGCTTTGGCGGTCATGGATGTCCCCTCGTCAGAACTCGACGATGTGCTTGCCCTTGATGGTGTGCGAGCGGCCGCGCATCTGCGCCACCTGCTTGCCGTGCTGGTTGGTGACCGCGATGTCGTACAGGCCCAGCCGCCCGTTGAGCACCACCTCGCGCGCCTCGGCCACCAGCCGGTCGCCGACATGGCCGGGGTTGAGGATCTCGATGAAGATGCCCGAGGCCAGCGTCAGCTCGTTGTAGCTGTTGCAGGCGAAGGCGAACGCCGTGTCGGCAAGCGTGGTGATGATG
This sequence comes from Caballeronia novacaledonica, assembly GCA_048497655.1. Lineage (GTDB taxonomy): Bacteria > Pseudomonadota > Gammaproteobacteria > Burkholderiales > Burkholderiaceae_F > JADJWR01. The sequence goes on along the minus strand of JBHJND010000136.1, from coordinate 7,900 downwards.
CCGCCGTGGCACAGGCCGAAGCCGTTGACCATGTCGGGGCGCACCGCCATCGACACCCGCGCGTAGCCGGGGCCGATGACGTCGATGTGCATGCCGAGGCCCTGCGACACCGCGTCGCTGGCCCACACCTTGTCGCGCACCGCCTCGGCGACGGTCTGCGGGTCGGGCCTGTGGTGATGCGATTCGCTGGTCGTCATGGGACCTACTCGCGGAAGCCGCCGCCGGTCCAGCCGCGGCGCTGGATCAGCACCGAGGTGCGGTAGCGCTCGCCGCCGTAGTGCTCGCGCAGGTTGGCCAGCACGCGGGCGAAGAAGTCCAGGCCGACGCTCTCCGCCCAGGCCATCGGCCCGCGCGGGTAGTTCACCCCGAAGCGCATCGCGTCGTCGATCGCATCCGCCGTGCAGATGCCGTAGGCGACCGCGTCGGCCGCCTCGTTGACCAGCATGGCGATGATGCGCAGCACGATCATGCCGGCGACGTCGTCCATCGGCGAGCAGGCGAAGCCGCCCTTGGCGAGCGTCGCGCACACCGTGCGCAGCGCGGCGCTGCCGCACTGGTCGGCCGGCGCCAGCGCGAGCCGCGGCGTGGCCGCGTAGTCGAGCGCCAGGTCGAACAGGATCAGGTGCTCGTGGCCCTCCTCGGCAGCGCGCCGCGTGGCCGGACGGCCGTCGGCGAGCATCAGCCGCGCGTTGCCGATCTCCAGCCAGCCGGCGCCCGCGGCGCGGCCGGTGCCCTGCACCCGCACCACGTCGACGCCGGCGGCCTCGAGGCGGGTGATGATCGGCGTGGCGATGCCCAGCGAGCCGACGGCGACGATGCGCCTCGCCGGCTCGGAGCCGGGCTCGACGGCCGGCTGCGCCTTCGCTGCGCCGTCACGGAAGTCGTAGATGCCGTGGCCGCTCTTGCGGCCGAGCCGGCCGGCGCGCACCAGTTCCTGCTGGCCCAGCGACGGCGCGTAGCGGCGGTCGAAGAAGGTCGCCTCGAACACCGACTGCGTCACCTTGAGGTTGACGTCGTGGCCGATCAGGTCCATCAGCTCGAACGGGCCCATCGGGAAGCCGCCGCAGTCGCGCACGATGGCGTCGAGCGTGGCCGGCGAGGCGGCGTTCTCCGACAGCACCATCCAGGCCTCGCCGTAGAACGGCCGCGCGATGCGGTTGACGATGAAACCGGGCGTGCTCTTGGCGGTGGCCGCCTTCTTGCCCCACGCCTCCGCCGTCTCGAACACCGTGCGGGCCGCGTCCGCCGTGGTGTCGACGCCGCTGACCACCTCGACCAGCTTCATCCGCGCCGGCGGGTTGAAGAAGTGCATGCCGACCACCCGCCCCGGGTGCGAGCTGCCGGCGGCAATCGCGGTGATCGACAGCGACGAGGTGTTGGTGGCGATGATGCAATCGGAGCCCACCACCTGCTGCAGCCGCTTGAGCAGCGTGCGCTTGGCCTCCAGGTCCTCGGCGATCGCCTCGATCACCAGTTGGCACGCCGCGAGGTCGTCCCAGTCCGCCGGCCTGATCCGCGCCAGCGTCGCCTGCGCCCCGTCGGCGGCCAGCCGCCCCTTGCGCACCTGCCCCTGCAGGTCCTTGCCGATGTCGGCCCGCGCACGGGCGATCGCCTCCGGCTGCGCGTCGAGCAGCAGCACGGTGTGCCCCGCGGCGGCGGCCACCTGCGCGATGCCGGCGCCCATCACGCCGGCGCCGATCACGCCGACCACCGCATCCTTCGCCAGTGCCGCCATCGCTCAACGCCCCTTGAACTGCGGCATGCGCTTTTCCATGAAGGCCGCCACGCCCTCGCGGTAGTCGGCGCCGTGGCCGAGTTCGCGCTGGAAATCCCGCTCGAGGTCGAGGCTGTCGGCCAGCCGCTGCGTCGCGCCCGCCTCCATCGCCTGCCGCGTGCGCACGTAGCCCTGCGTCGGGCCGGCCGCCAGCTGCCGCGCCAGCGCCGATACCGTCGGCATCAGCGCCTCGTCGTCGACGCACTTCCAGATCAGTCCCCACTGCTCGGCCTGCTCGGCGCCGAGCTTCTCGCCGGTCAGCGCCAGGCCGGTCGCGCGCGCCGGCCCGAGCAGCCGCGGCAGCCACCAGGTGCCGCCGCAGTCGGGCACCAGGCCGATCTTCGAGAACGACTGGATGAAGCTTGCCGAGCGGGCGGCGAACACCAGGTCGCAGGCCAGCGCGATGTTGGCGCCGGCGCCGGCGGCCACGCCGTTGACCGCGGCGATGGTCGGCATCTCCAGCGCGCGCAGGGTCAGCACCAGCGGCTTGTAGTAGCGATCGATCGACTCGCCGAGGTCCACCGCCGAAGATCCGGGAGCGACCGCGCGGTCGGCGAGGTCCTGCCCGGCGCAGAAGCCGCGCCCGGCGCCGGTGAGCACCAGGCAGCGCACCGCGCTGTCGGCGCGCAGCCGCGCCAGTGCCTCGCGCACCTCGCCGTGCATCTGCACGGTGAAGCTGTTCAGCCGCTCCGGCCGCGCCAGCGTCAGCGTGGCCACCCCGTCCGCCAACTCTAGGCGGACGGTCTCGAACTCCTGCGCCATGGATACCGTCTCCCGCCGCCGGTCCTGCTGTGCCTCACTGCCGCGCTCGCCACCCCTCGATCGCGCGGCATTCGTTGACCGGTCGGTCAATCAATAGTAGCTTCCATTCTTCCCGTCTGACAACATCCCGCGCCGCGCTGCCCTGCCCGCGACGGCGCCGCCGGTGCGTGCTGGCCATGCACCGCAACAACCACGGAGACCGACATGACGCACCCTTTGCTCGAGAGGCACCGCGCCACGCTCGACGGCGCGCTCGCCGCGATCGCCAGCCGCGGCTTCTGGACGCCTTACCCGGAGCAGGCCAGCCCGAAGATCTACGGCGAGGGCGCCAACGAGGCAGGCAAGCAGGCGGTCTCGGCGATGCTCGGCCAGCGCTTCGACCTCGGCCAGCCGGGCGTCACCGGCTGGCTGGCCAGCGACCGCTCGCCCTACGGCCTCGCGCTCGGCGTGCAGTACGCGGTGTGCGACACCGAGGCGCTGCTCGCCGCCGCCGCGGCGGCGATGCCGGCCTGGGGCAAGCTCGGCGCCGACGGCCGCGCCGGCGTGTGCCTGGAGATCCTCGACCGGCTGAACAAGGCGAGCTTCGAGATCGCCTGGGCGGTGATGTACACCACCGGCCAGGGCTTCGGCATGGCCTTCCAGGCCGGCGGGCCGCATGCGCAGGACCGCGGGCTGGAGGCGGTGGCCTATGCGTACCGGGAGATGAGCTTCGTGCCGCGCCAGGCGCATTGGGAGAAGCCGCAGGGCAAGAACCCGCCGCTGGTGATGCAAAAGAACTTCGAGGTGGTCGGCCGCGGCCCGGCGCTGGTGATCGGCTGCTCGACCTTCCCGACCTGGAACACCTACCCCGGCCTGTTCGCGGCGCTGGCCACCGGCAATGCGGTGATCGTCAAGCCGCACCCGTGGAGCGTGCTGCCGGCGGCGATCAGCGTGCGCATCGCGCGCGAGGTGCTGCTCGAGAACGGCATCGACCCCAACCTGGTGACGCTGGCGGTGGTCGACAAGCCGGAGACGACGCAGAAGCTGGCCACCGATCCCCGCATCGCCTCGATCGACTACACGGGCGGCTCGGCCTTCGGCCGCTGGCTGCTGGAGAACTGCCGCGGCAAGCAGGTCTACGCCGAGCTGGCCGGCGTCAACAACGTGGTGATCGAGTCGACCGACAACTACAAGGGCATGCTGCGCAACCTGGCGTTTACGCTGTGCCTGTACTCGGGCCAGATGTGCACGACCACCAAGGCGCTGCTGGTACCGGCGAGCGGCATCGACACCGACCAGGGCCACAAGTCGTTCGACGAGGTGGCCGCCGACCTGGGTACTTCGATCGACAGGTTCCTGTCGGACCCGGCCACGGCCACCGCCGTGCTCGGCGCGATCCAGTCGCCCGACACGCTGGCGCGCATCGCCGCCGCGCCGCAGGCGGCGACCGTGGTGCTGGCGTCGAAGAAGCTGGCGCACCCCGAGTACCCGGCGGCGGAAGTCCACACGCCGGTGCTGCTGAAGGCCGGCGCAGCCGACGAGGCGGCCTACATGCAGGAGCGCTTCGGCCCGATCAGCACGGTGGTCGCGGTGCCCGGCGGGCCGGACGCGCTGGCGGCGCTGTCGGAGCGGATCGTCCGCGAGCAGGGCGCGCTGACGGTGGGTGTGTACTCGACCAAGGCCTCGTTCATCGACGAGATGACCGCCGCCACGCAGCGCGCCGGCGTGGCGCTGTCGATCAACCTGACGAGCGGCGTGTTCGTCAACCAGTCGGCCGGCTTCTCGGACTACCACGGCACCGGGGCGAACCCGGCGGCCAACGCCAGCTACACCGACTCGGCCTTCGTCGCCGGCCGCTTCCGCGTCATCCAGCGGCGCCACCACGCCTGAGGCGCCGATGCCCTGCTACGAGATCGACGGGCTGACGCCGGTCGTCCACCCGACCGCCTTCGTGCACCCGAGCGCGGTGCTGATCGGCGACGTGATCGTCGGCCCCGGCTGCTACGTCGGCCCGCTGGCCAGCCTGCGCGGCGACTACGGCCGCATCGTCCTCGAGGAAGGCAGCAACGTGCAGGACACCTGCGTGATGCACGGCTTTCCGGGCACCGACACGGTGGTCGAGGCCAACGGCCACGTCGGCCACGGCGCGGTGCTGCACGGCGCGATCGTCAAGCGCAATGCGATGGTCGGCATGAACGCGGTGGTGATGGACGAGGCGGTGATCGGCGAGTCGTCGATCGTCGCCGCCTGCGCCTTCGTCAAGGCCGGCATGGTGATCGCGCCGCGGTCGCTCGCCGCCGGCGTGCCGGCCAGGGTGCTGCGCGAGCTGACCGAGGAGGAGATCGCCTGGAAGGGCAGCGGCACGCGCACCTACCAGGAACTGGCGGTGCGCAGCATGACGACGATGCGCGAGGTGGTACCGCTGGCCGCCGCCGAGCCGAACCGGCCGCGGATCAAGGTGAGCGCCGACGTGGTGCCGAAGATCGCGCTGCGCAAGGCCTGAGCCGAACGCCACCCCGTCCGTCGACAACCCCACTGCCCTGCCCCGCTGCCGCGGCGCAAGCGGGGAAACAGCGAGGCACGCATGCTGAAGACCTACCGCTACCCCAAGTACGAGTACCGGCGGCCGCCGGAGCTGGACCATGCTGCGCCGGGCCGGCGGCCGGTGATCGTCGTCGGCGCCGGGCCGGTAGGCATGAGCGCGGCCGTCGACCTGCTGCAGCACGGGGTGCCGGTGCTGGTGCTCGACGACGACGACACGGTGTCGATCGGCTCGCGGGGCGTGTGCTACGCCAAGCGGGCGCTGGAGATCTTCGACCGCCTCGGCATCGGCGATGCCGTCTGCGGCAAGGGTGTCAGCTGGAACGTCGGCCGCACTTTCTTCGGCGAGCGCGAGGTCTACTCGTTCAACCTGCGCCCGCAGCCCGACCACAAGCGGCCGGGGATGATCAACCTGCAGCAGTACTACCTGGAGGAGATGCTGGTCGGGCGCTGTGTCGACGCGGGCGTCGAGATCCGCTGGAAGAACAAGGTGGTCGGCGTGCGGGATTCCGGACGCGGCGTGGCTGTCGAAGTGGAGACGCCCGACGGACGCTACGCGATCGACTGCGACTGGCTGGTCGTCGCCGACGGCGCGCGCAGCCCGGTCCGCCGCATGCTGGGGCTGGACGTCGAGGGCAAGGTCTTCACCGACCGCTTCCTGATCGCCGACGTGGTGATGCAGGCGGAGTTCCCGGCCGAGCGGTGGTTCTGGTTCGACCCGCCGTTTCACCGCAACCAGTCGGTGCTGCTGCACAAGCAGGCCGACAACGTCTGGCGGATCGACTTCCAGCTCGGCTGGGACGCCGATCCCGAGCAGGAGAAGAAGCCCGAGCGGGTCGTGCCGCGCATCAAGGCGATGCTCGGCGAGGAGCGGCCGTTCGAGCTGGAGTGGGTCAGCGTCTACACCTTCCAGTGCCGGCGGATGCAGAAGTTCCGCCACGGCCGCTGCCTGTTCGTCGGCGACGCCGCGCACCAGGTCTCGCCGTTCGGCGCGCGCGGCGCCAACTCCGGCGTGCAGGACACCGACAACCTCGCCTGGAAGCTGGCGCTGGTGCTCGGCGGGCAGGCGCCGGAGCGGCTCCTGGACAGCTACTCCGACGAGCGCACCTTCGCCGCCGACGAGAACATCATGAACTCGACGCGGTCGACCGACTTCATCACGCCGAAGAGCAGCGTCAGCCGCACCTTCCGCAACGCCGTGCTGCAACTGGCCGGCCGCCACGCCTTCGCGCGCAAGCTGGTCAACTCGGGCCGGCTGTCGGTGCCGAGCGTGTACGGCGATTCGCTGCTGAACACGCCCGATGCCGACGTCTTCGCCGGCGACATGGTGCCGGGCGCGCCGCTCGACGACGCGCCGGTGGAGGTCGACGGGCAGGCCGGATGGCTGCTCGAGCAGCTCGGCGGCCGCTTCCAGCTGCTGCTCTACGCCGAGCGCGCCGCGGATGTCGACGCGCGTGCGCTGGCCGAGCTGAAGACGGCGATCCCGCTCGAGCCGGTGCTGCTCACCGGCCGGCCCGGCGGCCGGCCGGGCGTGCGCACGCTGCACGACGTGCGCGGACGCTTCGTCGAGCGCTACGACGCGCTGCCGGGCAGCGCCTGGCTGGTGCGCCCAGACCAGCACCTCGCCGCGCGCTGGCGCCGGCTGGAGCCGAATGCCGTGCGCGCCGCGCTGGCGCGCGCCACCTGCAACGAGTAGCCCGCCGGGAGCCGACCGATGCCGCTGATCCTCGAACCGAACTTCGCCGAACCGGGGCGCCGCTACTTCCGCGACTTCTCGCCGGGCGACGATTTCTACCAGCTGCTGATCGACGCGCACCGCGAGCTGACCGACGAGCAGAGCAACCTGCTCAACGCGAAACTCGCGCTGCTGCTGGCCAACCACGTCGGCGACCTCGCCGTGATCCGCGAGGCGCTTCAGCGCTCGCGCGAGGACGTGGCCGGCGGCTGAGGCAGGCCGGCCGGGGGCGGCCGCTGCCGCGCTGCCCGGAGGTAGACTCCTCTGCCCGCCGGACGGCTGCGCGCGCGGCCTCCGCGGGCAGGGCTGGTTGCCTCGCCTGAACGAGGTCGGCAGCTCCTCGCACGACAGGATTCCCAAGGAGAAGAACGTGATGGTGAAATCGATTCGTTGCTGCTTCACCGCGCTGGCGTTGGCGAGCGCGCTCGCCCTCGCCGGCTGCGGCAAGCAGGAACAGGCGAAGGTCGAGAAGGCCGCCGCCGAGGTCAAGGCGAAGGTCGAGACGGAGGCCAAGGCGGTCGCGGACGCCGCCAAGGAGCTCGAGGCGCGGGAAGCGGCGATCGACGCCTACGTCTATGCCTATCCGCTGGTCACGATGGAGATCACGCGCCGCGTGATGACCAACGTCGAGAAGCCGGCGGGCTCGAAGGCGCCGATGGGCCACTTCGCCCGCCTGCGCACGTACCCGGCAGTCGACGATCACTCGGTCACCGCGCCCAACGCCGACACGCTGTACACCCTGGCCTGGCTCGACGTCTCCAAGGAGCCGTGGATCGTCAGCATCCCGGACATGAAGGACCGCTTCTTCCTTTTCCCGATGCTCGACGGCTGGACCAACGTCTTCCACGATCCCGGCAAGCGCACCACGGGCACCAAGGCGCAGAAGTACGCCATCACCGGGCCCGGCTGGTCCGGCACGCTGCCGGCCGGTGTCACCGAGTACAAATCGCCGACCGGCATGGTGTGGGTGCTCGGTCGCATCTACTGCACCGGCACGCCGGAGGACTACAAGGCCGTGCACGCGCTGCAGGACCAGGTCTCGGCGGTGCCGCTGTCGGCCTACGGCAAGCCCTACACGCCGCCGCCGGGCATGGTCGATCCGGCGATCG
>JBHJND010000135.1:0-3393 GCA_048497655.1 Caballeronia novacaledonica | reverse complement strand
GGCCGCAAGATCATCGTCGACACCTACGGCGGCGCCTGCCCGCACGGCGGCGGCGCCTTCTCCGGCAAGGATCCCAGCAAGGTCGACCGCTCGGCCGCCTACGCGGCGCGCTACGTCGCCAAGAACGTGGTTGCCGCCGGCCTGGCGCGGCAGTGCCAGGTGCAGGTGGCCTACGCGATCGGCGTGGCGCGGCCGATGAACATCACCGTCTACACCGAGGGCACCGGCAAGCTGCCCGACGAGCAGCTCGCCAGGCTCGTGGCCGAGCACTTCGACCTGCGGCCGAAGGGCATCGTGCAGATGCTCGACCTGCTGCGGCCGATCTACGAGAAGACCGCCGCCTACGGCCACTTCGGTCGCGACGAGCCCGAGTTCAGCTGGGAGCGGACCGACCGCGCCGAGGCGCTGCGCAAGGCGGCAGGGCTTTAGACCGCCGCGTCGTCCGGCAGGCGATTCGTCGTCGGCCGGACGGCAGGTGCACCGCCGCTGACCATCGGCGGGTCGGGCGCGGCCGACCGGTTAGAATCCGCGCCTGCTTCGAGGAGCGTTGCGACAGGCCGACCGGCCTGCCAGGCTCGGGGCGGCTGCCGGCAGGCAGCCCGTACCAACGGCGCTCGCAAACTTCTTTCTGACCAAAGGAGGGCGCGAGATGAGCGCCGTACTCAAATCCAGCACGACCGGCGACTTCGTCGTTGCCGACCTCAAGCTTGCGGACTGGGGCCGCAAGGAAATCCGCATCGCCGAAACCGAGATGCCGGGGCTGATGGCGATCCGCGACGAGTTCGCCGCCACCCAGCCGCTGCGCGGCGCGCGAATCACCGGCTCGCTGCACATGACGATCCAGACGGCGGTGCTGATCGAGACGCTGCAGGCGCTGGGCGCGCAGGTGCGCTGGGCGAGCTGCAACATCTTCTCCACCCAGGACCACGCCGCCGCGGCCATCGCCGTGGAGGGCACCCCGGTGTTCGCGGTCAAGGGCGAGTCGCTCGACGACTACTGGGACTACACCCACCGCATCTTCGAGTGGCCCGACGGCGGCTGCAGCAACATGATCCTCGACGACGGCGGCGACGCGACGCTGCTGCTGCACCTGGGCAGCCAGGCGCAGCAGGATGCCTCGTGCATCGCCCAGCCGACCTCGGAAGAGGAAGTGGCGCTGTTCAAGTCGATCAAGGCGAAGCTGGCCAAGGACCCTGCCTGGTACTCGACGCGGCTGGCGAAGATCAGGGGCGTGACCGAGGAAACGACCACCGGCGTGAAGCGCCTCTACCAGATGGCCAGGGAGGGCCGGCTGGCGTTCCCGGCGATCAACGTCAACGACTCGGTGACCAAGAGCAAGTTCGACAACCTGTACGGCTGCCGCGAGTCGCTGGTCGACGGCATCAAGCGCGCCACCGACGTGATGGTCGCCGGCAAGGTCGCGCTGGTCGCCGGCTACGGCGATGTCGGCAAGGGCTCGGCGCAGGCGCTGCGCGCGCTGTCGGCGCAGGTGTGGATCACCGAGATCGACCCGATCTGCGCGCTGCAGGCGGCGATGGAGGGCTACCGCGTGGTGACGATGGACTACGCCGCCGACAAGGCCGACATCTTCGTCACCGCCACCGGCAACTTCCACGTGATCACGCACGAGCACATGCGGAAGATGAAGGACCAGGCGATCGTCTGCAACATCGGCCACTTCGACAACGAGATCGACGTCGCCGGCCTGAAGCAGTACAAGTGGGAGAACATCAAGCCGCAGGTCGACCATGTCATCTTTCCCGACGGCAGGCGGATCATCCTGCTCGCCGAGGGCCGGCTGGTGAACCTCGGCTGCGGCACCGGGCACCCGAGCTACGTGATGTCGAGCTCGTTCGCCAACCAGGTGATCGCGCAGATCGAGCTGTTCACGCAGACCGAGAAGTACCCGGTCGGCGTCTACGTGCTGCCCAAGCACCTCGACGAGAAGGTGGCGCGGCTGCAGCTGGCGAAGCTGGGCGCGCAGCTGACCGAACTGACCGACGCGCAGGCGCGCTACATCGGCGTCGACCGCGACGGGCCGTACAAGCCGGAGCACTACCGCTACTAGCGCCCTGCGCGCGGAACCACCGGCGGGGCCGCCGCGGCGGCCCCGCCCACAGCCCCTCGCCGAGAAGGAGTCGTCATGCGCTTCTTGATTGTCTGGGCGCTCAACGCGCTGGCGTTGCTGATCGTCGCCTACCTGTATCCGGGCGTGCAGGTGCAGGACTGGAAGGCGGCGGCGGTGGCCGCGCTGGTGCTCGGCCTGGTCAACATGCTGGTCAAGCCGGTGCTGGTGCTGCTGACCCTGCCGATCACCATCCTCACTTTCGGCCTGTTCCTGCTGGTCATCAACGCGCTGCTGTTCTGGGGCGTCGGTTCCGTGGTGCCCGGCGTCCATGTGAACGGCTTCTGGGCGGCAGTGCTCGGCGCCTTGCTCTACAGCCTGATCACCTGGGCGCTGTCGGCCATCCTGCCGGACGAGAAGTGACGGGCGCGCCGACCTTCAGCTTCGAGTTCTTCCCGCCGAAGAGCGAGGAGGGCGCGGAGAAGCTGCGCGCCGTGCGCGCGCAGCTGGCGCAGGCGCGGCCGGCGTTCTTCTCGGTCACCTTCGGCGCCGGCGGCTCGACCAAGGAAGGCACCTGGAACACGGTGATGGAGATGCACCGCTCCGGGCTGCCGGTGGCGCCGCACATCTCCTGCATGGGCACGACGCGTGCGCAGGTGGCGCAGCTGCTGCACGGCTACCGCGACGCCGGGGTCAGAAGGCTGGTCGCGCTGCGCGGCGACATGCCTTCCGGGGCGGCCGGCGGCGCCGGAGACTTCCAGTACGCCAACGAACTGGTGGCGTTCATCCGCGCCGAGACCGGCGGCTGGTTCCACGTCGAGGTCGCCGCCTACCCCGAGTACCACCCGCAGTCGCGCTCGCCGGCGGAGGACCTCGCCAACTTCGTGCGCAAGGTGAGCGCCGGCGCCGACTCGGCGATCACCCAGTACTTCTACAACGCCGAGGCGTACTTCCGCTTCGTCGACGAGGCGCGGCGTGCCGGCTGCATGGTGCCGATCGTGCCGGGGATCATGCCGATCACCAACTTCACCCAGCTGGCCCGCTTCTCCGATGCCTGCGGCGCCGAGATCCCGCGCTGGGTCCGCCTGAAGCTGGCGAGTTTCGGCGACGACCGCGCCGCGATCCAGGCTTTCGGGCTCGACGTGGTCACCGACCTGTGCGAGCGGCTGCTCGCCGCCGCGGCGCCGGGCCTGCACTTCTACACGATGAACCAGGCGGGGCCGACGCTCGAGCTATGGCGCCGGCTCGGCCTGCCGAAATAAGTGACCGGTCGACGGCGGCGCGGCTGCATCAGAGCAGGATCCCGCCGATCGTCAGCACCCACCAGG
>JBHJND010000134.1:0-2341 GCA_048497655.1 Caballeronia novacaledonica | reverse complement strand
GCAGCCGGCGTACCCGCCGTCGCCGGCCGTGGCACCGCCGGCCGCTTCGCCCGCGCCGGTTGCGCCGGCGCCGACGCGCTGAGCGCCCGGCCGGCTCAGCGAGCCTCGTCGATCCGCGCGCGCAGCGCCGCCAGTTCGGCGCGCAGTTCGGCCACTTCCGCCTGCAACGCCTCGAGCCGCTGCTCGAGGCTCGCCGGCGTCCCGGCTGCCACGCGCGACGGTGCCGCTGCCGGAGGCTGCGCCGCGGCCTGCACCGGGCCCGACAGCAGGTGCGCCCAGCGCGCCTCGCGCTCACCCGGGCGGCGCGGCAGCAACACCACCAGCGGGCCGCCGCTGTCGGCCGAGCGATGCGCCAGTTCGTCGAGGAATGCCTCGACCGACGAGGTGTCGGCGAAACGGTGCAGCCGCTCGGTCGCGGTGCGCAGTTCGGCGGCCGTCTGCGGCCCGCGCAGCATCAGCGCCGCCAGCAGCGCCACCGACTGCTCCGGCACGCGCAGCACGCGGCCGACGTTGTGCGAGTAGCGGGTGACCCGCGCGCCGCTGGACTCGATCACCCAGTTGTGCGTTCGCAGCCCGTCGATCGCCGCCAGCACCTCGCTGTCGGCGGCGGCGAGCACCGGCTCGCGGTTGTTCTTCTGGTTGCAGCCGAGCGTCAGCGCGTTCAGCGACAGCGGGTAGGTGTCGGCAACGGTCCTTTCCTTCTCGACCAGCACGCCGAGGACGCGGGACTCCAGCAGGGTGAGCGGCGGCAGCGGATTCATCGTCGGTGGCTCGGCGGCAGGGCGGTGACAGCGGCGATCGTAGCCGCTGGCACGGCTGCCGCCGTTGCCTTCGGCAGGCCCTAGACTCGTTGCCATGGATGCCAAAGCTTCGATGTCGACCGAGTTCGCCGGCCAGCCGGCGCTTGCGCTGCGGGCGCCCGACGGCGCCTCGGCGGTGGTGCTGCTGCACGGCGCGCAGGTGGTGTCGTGGCGGCCGGCCGGCGGCGACGAGCAGCTGTTCCTCTCCGGGCGGTCGCGCTTCGGCCCCGGCGCGTCGGTGCGCGGCGGCATGCCGGTGATCTTTCCGCAGTTCAACGAGCGCGGCCCGCTGCCGCGGCACGGCCTGGTTCGCACGCGACCGTGGCAGCCGGCGCGTTGCGAGACCGGCGCCGACGACGCGCTGGCGGTGCTGCAGCTGACCGACGACGAGGCCACGCGCGCGCTGTGGCCGCATCGATTCGCGCTGGAACTGACCGTGTGCGTTCGCGGCGAGCGGCTCGACGTCGAACTGGCGGTGAACAACACCGGCGACAGCGCGTTCGATTTCATGGCTGCGCTGCACACCTACCTGCGGGTGGCCGAGGTCGAGGCGGCGCGCCTGAGCGGCCTGCGCGGCTTCCGCTACGAGGACTTCGCGGCCGGCACCACGCGGGTCGACGAGGAAGCCGCCGTGCGGGTCGACAGCGAGGTGGATCGCATCTACTACGGCGTGTCGACGCCGCTCGAGCTGCGCGAGGTACGGCGCAACCTGCGCATCGAGGCGGCGAATTTTCCCGACGTGGTGGTGTGGAACCCGTGGCAGGACAAGGCCGCGGCGATGGCCGACCTGCAGGCGGCGGACTTCCGCCGTTTCCTGTGCGTCGAGGCGGCGCTGATCGGCAACCCGGTGCGGCTCGCGGACGGCGAGCAGTGGTGGGGCCGGCAGACGCTGATTGCCGGCTGAGCGGCCGAAGCGCCGCTCGCCGCTAGGCCGCCGGCAGCCGCGCCAGCTGCTCGCGCACCTTGGCCAGCGTGCCGGCGAAGCCGGCCAGCCGCTCGCGCTCCTGTGCCACCACGGCGGCCGGTGCGCGGGCGACGAAGCTCTCGTTGCCGAGCTTGCCCTCCGCCTTGCGGATCTCGCCTTCCAGCCGGGCGATCTCCTTGCCGAGCCGCTCGCGTTCCGCCGCGACGTCGACCTCGATCACCAGCATCAGGTGGTACTCGCCGACCACCGCCACCGGCGCGGCGGAGCCCTGCGCCGCCCCGCTGAGCTCGGCGACGTGCTTGACCTCCGACAGCCGCGCCAGCGCGGCGAGGTGCGGCGCGAACGCCTCGACCTTGTCGGCCGGGCCACTCGCCGCCAGCGGCACCTTGACCGCCGGCGACAGGTTCATCTCGCCGCGCAGGTTGCGCGCCGCGTCGACCAGTTGCTTCAGCGCCGCCACGTCGGCGTCGGCCGTCGGGTCGATCTTCGCCGGGTCGCTCTTCGGATATGGCTGCACCATCACCGAGGTCGCCTCGCCCTCGGCGCGACGGCCGGCGAGCACCGAGACCTTCTGCCACAGCTCCTCGGTGATGAACGGGACGATCGGATGCGCCAG
>JBHJND010000133.1:0-5723 GCA_048497655.1 Caballeronia novacaledonica | reverse complement strand
CAACTTCGACACCAAGACCCTGCTCGCGCAGACTGGAATCCACCTCACCTTCCTGGTGTCGGCGCTGGCGATCGCGGCCACCGACCGGCTCCTGTTCGGCGCCGCGCGGCCGCAGACCGGCGACGACCGTCACTGAACGCCGGCGCGGCGGCGCCGGCCCGCAACCCCTGCACCACGACCCTCGAGGCAACCATGAGCACCATCAAGCAGGCCGACCTCATCGAAAGTATCGCCGCAGCGCTGCAGTACATCAGCTACTACCACCCGGCCGACTACATCGCCCACCTGGCGCGCGCCTACGAGGCAGAGCAGAGCCCGGCGGCGAAGGACTCGATCGCGCAGATCCTGACCAACTCGAAGATGTGCGCCGAGGGGCACCGGCCGATCTGCCAGGACACCGGCATCGTCAACGTGTTCCTCAAGGTCGGCATGGAGGTGCGCTGGGAAGGCTTCACCGGCTCGCTGGAGGACGCGATCAACGAAGGCGTGCGCCGCGGCTACCTGAACCCCGACAACGTGCTGCGCGCCTCGGTGGTCAGCCCGCCGGAGTTCGGCCGCAAGAACACCAAGGACAACACGCCGGCGGTTGTCCACGTGCAGATCGTGCCGGGCGGCAAGGTCGAGGTGCAGGTCGCTGCCAAGGGCGGCGGCTCCGAGAACAAGAGCAAGTTCGTCATGCTCAACCCGTCGGACTCGATCGTCGACTGGGTCATCAAGACGGTGCCGACGATGGGCGCCGGCTGGTGCCCGCCGGGCATGCTCGGCATCGGCATCGGCGGCACCGCCGAGAAGGCGATGACGATGGCCAAGGAAGCGCTGATGGACGACATCGACATGCACGAGCTGCAGCAGCGTGGGCCGCGCGACGACGTCGAGAAGCTTCGCCTCGAGCTGTACGAGAAGGTCAATGCGCTTGGCATCGGCGCGCAGGGCCTCGGCGGGCTCACCACCGTGCTCGACGTCAAGATCAGGATGTACCCGACCCACGCGGCGAGCAAGCCGGTGGCCATGATTCCCAACTGCGCCGCCACGCGGCACGCACACTTCGTGCTCGATGGTTCCGGGCCGGTCTATCTGGAGCCGCCGTCGCTCGACCTGTGGCCAAAGGTGCAGTGGGCGCCCGACTACCAGAAGAGCCGGCGGGTCGACCTGAACACGCTTACCCGCGAGCAGATCGCCTCCTGGAAGCCGGGCGACACGCTGCTGCTGTCGGGCCGGATGCTGACCGGCCGCGACGCCGCGCACCAGCGGATCAAGGACATGCTGGCCAGGGGTGAGAAACTGCCGGTGGACTTCACCAACCGCGTCATCTACTACGTCGGCCCGGTCGACCCGGTGCGCGACGAGGTGGTAGGCCCGGCGGGTCCCACCACCGCCACGCGGATGGACAAGTTCACCGAGATGATGCTGGCGCAGACCGGCCTGATCGCGATGATCGGCAAGTCGGAGCGTGGCCCGCTGGCGATCGAGGCGATCCGCAGGCACAAGAGCGCCTACCTGATGGCGGTGGGCGGTGCCGCCTACCTAGTGGCCAAGGCGATCAAGGCGGCGAAGGTGCTTGCCTTCGCCGACCTCGGCATGGAGGCGATCTACGAGTTCGACGTCAAGGACATGCCGGTGACGGTGGCGGTGTCCAGCGACGGCACGTCCGTGCACCAGACCGGCCCGCGCGAGTGGCAGGCGAAGATCGGCAAGATCCCGGTCGCGGTCGAGTAAGGGCGCGCCCGCTCAGGCGGGAAAGACGCCGGTCGACAGGTAGCGGTCGCCGCGGTCGCAGACGATGAAGACGATCGTCGCGTCTTCCACCTCGGCGGCGATCCGCAGGGCGATGGCGCAGGCACCGGCGGCCGAGATGCCGCAGAACAGGCCCTCCTCGGCGGCCAGCCGGCGCGCCATCGCCTCGGCTTCGGCCTGCGCCACGTACTCCAGCCGGTCGACGCGCGCGGCGTCGTAGATCTTCGGCAGATACGCTTGCGGCCACTTGCGTATGCCCGGGATCTGCGATCCCTCGGCCGGCTGCGCGCCGATGATCCGCACCGCCGGGTTCAGCTCCTTCAGGTAGCGCGACACGCCCATGATCGTGCCGGTCGTGCCCATGGCGCTGACGAAGTGGCTGATGCGCCCCGCCGTGTCGCGCCAGATCTCGGGGCCGGTGGTCTCGTAGTGCGACCGCGGGTTGTCCTCGTTGGCAAACTGGTCGAGCACCCGGCCCTCGCCACGCGCCTGCATCTGCATCGCCAGGTCACGCGCGTGCTCCATGCCGCCCTTCGACGCCGGCGTCAGGATCAGCTCGGCGCCGTAGGCGGTCATGCTGGCACGCCTCTCGGCGGACAGGTTGTCCGGCATGATCAGCCGCATCCGGTAGCCCTTCATCGCCGCGATCATCGCCAGCGCGATGCCGGTGTTGCCGCTGGTGGCCTCGATCAGGCAGTCGCCGGGGCGGATCTCGCCGCGCTCCTCGGCGCGACGGATCATCGAAAAGGCGGGCCGGTCCTTGACCGAACCGCCCGGGTTGTTGCCCTCGAGCTTGCCGAGGATCACGTTGCCGCGCCGCGCGTTCTCCTCGGCGCCGATCCGCTGCAGCCGCACCAGCGGCGTGCTGCCGATCGTCGCTTCGATCGTCCGCCAGGTCATTTCCGCTGCGTCCTGTCGGCAAGCGCCCTGCCGTTGACCGTGAGCCCCTGCCGGTCGAGCTGCTCGGCCCGCTTGCCGCGCAGGCCGACGACGCGGGCGGCGAGGTCGCTCCAGTCGGCGAACGGCCGCTCGCTGCGCGCCTGCAGGATGCGCTCGGTCGTCGCCACGCCGAGGCCCGGCAGCTGCTCGAGCTGGGCCCGGGTGGCCGTGTTTATCTCCAGCGCGGAGGCCGCCAGCGGCAGCAGCGCCAGTGTCGACAGGATGCGCATCGTGCCGGCCTACTGCGCGTCGAGTTCCTCGATGCGCCGCGGCGGATAGCTGTCCCAGCTGGTGCAGCCGGGGCACTGCCAGTGGAATTCACGCGCACGGAAGCCACACCGGCTGCAGCGGTAGCGCGCCAGTTTGCGCACCTGCGCCCGGATCAGCACGCGCAACTGTTCCACCGGCGCATCGCCGAAGGCCGCCGCCGCACGCGAGGCGAGCAGCCGCTCGAAGCCGGCGAGCGAGGGGTGGCGCTGCAGTTCCTCGCGCAGCAGCGCGTCGGCCGCGGCCGCGCTCTCCCAGGCGGCCACCCGCTCGTGCGTCACCTCGAGCAGGTCGATCGACGGGTGATCGAGCAGGCTGCGGCGCAGGAAGTTCAGCGCCTCGTCACGGCGTCCGGTTGCCTCGAGCGCGTCGGCAAGCCGGCCGGCGACCAACGGCAGGTAGTCGGGATTCATCTCGCCGACACCACGCCAGTGGCCGATCGCCTCCTCCGTGTCGCCGCGCCGCGAGGCGAGGTCGCCGGCGAGGATCGCCGCGCGCACCGACTTGCGGTTGACCTTCAGCGCCTGCTCGAGGTGAGTGCGCGCACCGTCCTCGTCCTTCGCTGCCAGGGCTTTCTCGGCCGACTCGCAGTGGAAGTGGGCAACCTGGGCGTGGCTGCTCTCTCCCGCCTCTCGCTCCAGGCGGCGGGCGACATCGATCGCCTTGCCCCATTCGCGTTCCATCTGGTAGATGCGCAGCAGCGCGCGAAGCGCCTCGACGCGATGGCGCGGCTCGTCGAGCAGCCGGGCAAAGCTCTCCTCGGCCCGATCGAGCAGGCCGCCCTTGAGGAAGTCCTGCCCCAGTTCGTTCAAGGCCTCCGCACGGCTGCGCGCCGGCAGGTCGGCGCGGTTGAGCAGGTGGGTGTGGATCCGCACGGCGCGGTCGACCTCGCCGCGCCGGCGGAACAGGTTGCCGAGCGCGAAGTGCAGGTCGATCGTCTCCGGATCGAGCTTGACGACCTCGATGAAGGAGTCGATCGCCTTGTCCGGCTGCTCGTTGAGCAGGTAGTTGAGGCCACGGAAATAGGCACGCGGCCCGCCGTCCGCCCCGCCACTGCGCTGCCGCGCATCGACGCCGCGCAGCCACCACCCGGCCGCGAACAGCAGCGGCAGCAGCACCAGGTACCAGAGCCCGAACTCGATCATCGGCGCGTCGCCGCGCTACCGCCTTCGGCCATGTCGAGTTCGCCCACCGCACCGGCGCGACGGGCGACGCTGGCCAGGCGGTCGCCGCCCACCCCGGCCTCCGTCGCAGGCGCGGTGCGCACCCGCTTCTCACCGCTGTCGAGAGCCGCTGCGCGCCGATGCAGGCGGTACAGGCGAGGCGCCAGCGCCAGGGCGCCGAGCAGCATGCCGAGCAGCAGGCAGCCGAGCATCACCAGCACTAGCGGCACTTCGTCCCAGCGCAGGGTCTCGGTCAGCCGGACGGTGACCGGCATCGTGTTCTTCAGCGCGAACCAGAGCACGGCGAGAAAGAACAGCAGTCGCAGCAGCCAGGCGATGACGTTCATCCGCGTGCGTCTCCCATGTACCGGGCATTTTAAGCGCGCCGCACTTCTCGTCGACCGGGGCATGCCCGGCGAAAGGGGAAAAAAACAGCCCCGCGCTTGGCGGGGCTGTCATCGGAGGCAGGCAGCTCAGTCGGCTGGCCCGGCGGCCGGCGCCGGCTGCGGCTCGGCGCCTTGGTCGACCCGGCTACGCAGTTCCTTGCCGGCCTTGAAGTGCGGCACGAACTTCGCCGGCACCTGCACCCGCTCGCCTGACTTCGGGTTGCGTCCGACGCGCGGCGGGCGGTAGTTCAGCGCGAAGCTGCCGAAGCCGCGGATCTCCACCCGCCCGCCTTCTGCCAGCGCCTGCGTCATCGCGTCGAGCATGCACTTGACCGCCTCGTCGGCGTCCCGCGGCGGCAGCCGCGGGTTGCGCTCGGAAAGCCGGCCGATCAGCTCGGAACGGGTCAGCATCTTCATGGCAGAGGCGCCGGTCGATCAGCGGTTGTCGAGCTTGGCCTTGAGCAGCGCACCGAGGCTCGTGGTGCCGGTGGCGGCCTCGGCCTTCATCCGCTCCATCGCCTCGCTCGCCTCGGCGCTGTCCCTCGCCTTGATCGACAGGTTGAGGCTGCGGTTCTTGCGGTCGACATTGATGATCAGCGCGGTGACCGAATCGCCTTCCTTCAGGTGGTTGCGCGCGTCCTCGACCCGGTCGGAGGAGATCTCCGAGGCGCGCAGGTAGCCCTCGACGTCGCCGCCCAGCTCGATGACGGCGCCCTTGGCGTCGACGCTCTTGACCCGGCCGGTGACCAGCGAGCCCTTCTCGTGCGTGGCGGCGAAGTTGCTGAACGGGTCGCCGGCCATCTGCTTGATGCCCAGCGAGATCCGCTCGCGCTCGACGTCGATCGCCAGCACCACCGCCTCGACCTCGTCGCCCTTCTTGAACCGGCGCACGGCTTCCTCGCCGGGCTCGTTCCACGACAGGTCGGACAGGTGCACCAGCCCGTCGATGTTGCCGGGCAGGCCGATGAACACGCCGAAGTCGGTGATCGACTTGATCTGGCCCTTGACGCGGTCGCCCTTCTTGTGAGCGATGGCGAAGTCGTCCCAGGGGTTCGGCCGGCACTGCTTCATGCCGAGCGAAATGCGACGGCGGTCCTCGTCGATCTCGAGCACCATGACCTCGACCTCGTCGCCGAGCGCAACCACCTTCTTCGGGTCGACGTTCTTGTTGGTCCAGTCCATTTCCGAGACGTGCACCAGGCCCTCGATGCCCGCCTCGATCTCGACGAACGCG
>JBHJND010000132.1:0-6101 GCA_048497655.1 Caballeronia novacaledonica | reverse complement strand
CCGAACCGAGCTCGGCGATATGGCCGGCGAGACGCTCGAGAAGCTCAACCAGTTCCTGACCGCGGAAAACCGCGCCGCGACCGCCTCGACGCTGGCCAACCTGCGCGAGCTGACCACCGAACTGAAGCGCCAGCTGGTTGGCATCGACACGGCGATCGCCGAGGTCGGCGGCGCCGCGCGCGAGTTTCGCCGCGCGGCCGGCGCGGTGAGCACGGCCACCGAGCGGGTCGGCGAAGGCGCCACGCTGGCGCTGCACGACGGCCGGCTGCTGATCGATGACCTTCGCAAGGCGGCCGGCGAGACACAGCGTGCCATGGCGCAGACCACCTCGACGCTCGAAACGCTACAGGCCGAGGCCGCCGGCACCGCCCGGCGGCTGGACGCGAGCGCCACCCACATCGATGACCAGCTGCTGATCGCCGTCGGCGAGCTGCGCACCAGCCTGGAGGCGGTGCAGCGCTCGCTCGACCGGCTGAACGACCCGCGGACCGCCCTGTTCGGACCGGAGCGGTCGAGGCTCGGCCCGGGCGAGAGGCTGCCATGAAGCGACGGGCAGCGCTGTCGATCGCCGCGGCCTCGCTGCTGGCCGGCTGCGTCTCCGTCAGCGTCGGCTCGGCCGATGCACCCGCCGTCACCTACTACGTGCTGGCCGATGCGCGGCCGGCCGCCGGAGCGGCGCCCGCGGGCAAGCCGCTCGCGCCGCTGGCGATCCAGGGCCTGGCCGGCGATCCGCTGGCCGACTCGATCGCGGTCGTCTTCTCGCGCCGCGAGGGCGAGCGCGCCGTCTACCAGTTCGCCTCCTGGAGCGAGCGCCCGTCGCGCCGGCTCGCGCAGCTGGCGCAGCAGCGGCTGCAGGCCGGCGGACGCTTCGCCTCGGTGACGCTGCTCGGCCAGCCGATAGCGGCGGACTGGCTGCTGTCGCTCACACTGGACACGCTGGTGCACGACGTGAGCACTTCGCCCGGACGCGCGCAACTTGTCCTGCGCGCCGAGCTGATCAGTCGCCGCGACCGCAGCCTGGTCGCCAGCCGCACGTTCACCGCCGCGCCGCCGGTGGCCGAGGCGGCGGCGCCTGCCGCGGTGACCGCCTTCGCTGCGGCGGCGGCCGACGTGCTCGATCAGCTGAGCGCGTGGGTCGAGGCCACGGTGGCGGCCCACCCCGGCCGCTGAGCCATGCGCGACCCGGCCCTGCCGTCGTCGGCGCGCAACGTCTTCGGTGCGCCGCTCGCCTGCTGCTGCACCTCGCCGCTCACCGGCTTTAACCGCGACGGCTACTGCCACACCGGGCCGCACGATCTCGGCTCGCACACCGTGTGCGCCGAGATGACCGCCGCTTTCCTCGACTTCTCGCGCCGGCATGGCAACGACCTCGCGACGCCGCGGCCCGAGTTCGGCTTTCCCGGTCTGAGGCCCGGCGACCGCTGGTGCCTGTGCGTAAGCCGCTGGAAGGAAGCGCTCGAGGCCGGTGTGGCGCCGCCGGTGCTGCTCGCCGCCACGCACGAGAAGGCGCTCGAGGTGGTGACGCTGGAGCAGTTGCAGGCGCACGAGCGGCGCGACTGAAGCCCGGCAATGAGAACGGCGCAGGCGATGGTGCTCGACGCCCCCCGGCGGCCGCTGGTCGCGCGGCGGGTCCCGATGCGCGAGCCGTCGGCCGGTGAAGTCCTGGTCGAAGTCGCCGCCTGCGGCGTGTGCCGCACCGACCTGCACGTCGCCGACGGCGAGCTGACAAGGCCGAAGCTGCCGCTGGTGCTGGGACACGAGGTGGTCGGCCGCGTGGTCGCCGCCGGCATCGGTGTCGAGCGCTTCCGCGAGGGTGACAGGGTCGGCGTGCCGTGGCTTGGCGCCACCTGCGGCCGCTGCCCGCACTGCCTGGCGGCGCGCGAGAACCTGTGCGATGCGCCCGAGTTCACCGGCTACACGCGCGACGGCGGCTACGCGAGCCATATGCTGGCCGATGCCGGCTACGTCTTTGCCCTGCCCGACGCCTACGACGACGCGCACGCCGCGCCGCTGCTGTGCGCCGGGCTGATCGGCTACCGCGCACTGCGCTTTGCGGACGACGCGAAGACGCTCGGCATCTACGGTTTCGGCGCCGCGGCGCACCTGATCGCCCAGCTGGCGATCTGGCAGGGCAGGCGGGTGTTTGCCTTCACCAAGCCGGGCGATGCCGACGGCCAGGCCTTCGCCCGCGCGCTCGGCTGCGCCTGGGCCGGCGACTCGACACAGCCGCCGCCGGAGTCACTCGACGCGGCGGTGCTGTTCGCGCCGGTCGGCAGCCTGGTGCCGGCGGCGCTACGCGCCACCCGCAAGGCCGGCACGGTCGTCTGCGGCGGCATCCACATGAGCGAGATCCCCGCCTTCCCGTACGAGATCCTGTGGGGCGAGCGCGTGCTGCGCTCGGTGGCCAACCTGACCCGCGAGGACGCCGAGCAGTTCCTCGCGCTGGCCCCGCGGGTGCCGATCCGCACCCACGTGCAGACCTGGCCGCTGGCGCAGGCCGACGAGGCGCTCGACGCCGTGCGCACCGGGCGCGTGCGGGGCGCCGCGGTGCTGCTGTGCCAGTGAGCGCAGACCGCCTGCAGCGCGTGGTGCTCGACACCAACGTGCTGCTCGACCTGTGGCTGTTCGACGAGCCGTCGACGCGGCCGCTGCGCGCCGCGATCGAATCCGGCGCGATCGTCGCGCTACGCAGCGCCGCGTGCGACGCCGAGTTGGCCGAGGTGATCGGGCGCGGGCAGTTCGGCCTCGACGAGGCTGCCCGGCTGGCAATGCTCGCCCGCTGGCGGCGATGCAGCGCGCCGATCGACACGGTGACGCCGGCACGGCTCACCTGCTCCGACCGGGACGACCAGAAGTTCCTCGACGCGGCCTTCAGCGCCGGCGCCGACCTGCTGCTCACCCGCGACAAGGCGCTACTCGGGCTGGCGCGCCGCGCCGAGGCGGCCGGCCTGCGCATCGGCAAGCCCGATGCGGCGATGACTTACGATCGCCCCGCGTAGAAGACACCCGAGATCGCCCGCGCCCCGGCCGCGCAACCCACGGCACGACGCCACTGCAATGCAGATCGACAGCAAGCTGCCCAACGTCGGCACCACCGTATTCACCGTGATGTCGGCACTCGCGGCCAGGCACGGCGCCGTCAACCTCGGCCAGGGCTTCCCCGACTTCGACTGCGACCCGCAGTTGCAGCGGCTGCTGGCCGAGGCGGTGGCCGCCGGGCAGAACCAGTACGCACCGATGGCCGGCGTGGCGGCGCTGCGCGAGGCGGTCGCCGCCAAGACCGCGCGGCTGTACGGCCACGCCTACGATGCCGAGCGCGAGGTCACCGTCACGGCAGGTGCGACGCAGGCGATCATGGCGGCGGTGCTGGCGGTGGTGCGCCCGGGCGACGAGGTGATCGTGCTCGAGCCGACCTACGACAGCTACGTGCCGTCGATCCTGCTCGCCGGCGGCACGCCGGTGTACGTGCCGCTCGACCACGGGCGCGGCTATGCGCCCGACTGGCAGCGCGTGCGCGAGGCGATCACGCCGCGCACGCGCCTGCTGATGCTCAACTTCCCGCACAACCCGAGCGGCCACTGCCTGTCCGAGGCGGACCTGCGCTCGCTCGAGGAGATGCTGCGCAACACCGGCGTGCTGGTGCTGTCGGACGAGGTCTACGAGCACATCGTCTTCGACGGCCGGCCGCACCAGTCGCTCGCCCGTTCGGCGGAGCTGGCCGAGCGCACGTTCGTGGTCTCCAGCTTCGGCAAGACCTTCCACGTCACCGGCTGGAAGGTCGCCACCTGCTGCGCGCCCGAGCAGCTCACCACCGAACTGCGCCGGGTGCACCAGTTCATGGTCTTCGCAGTCAACACGCCGGCGCAGCACGCACTGGCGGGCTTCCTCGCCGAGCGGTCGCACTACGAGAGCCTGCCGGCCTTCTACCAGACCAAGCGCGACCTGTTCGTCGAGGGTCTCGGGCGCACGCGGCTGCGCCCGCTGCCCTGCCCCGGCACCTATTTCGTGCTCGCCGACTACAGCGCCGTTTCCGACCAGCCGGAGGCGGAGTTCGCGCAGCGACTGGTGCGCGAGTTCGGCGTGGCGGCCATCCCGATCGCCGGCCTCTACGCGCAGCCGTTCGACAATCGCATCGTCCGCTTCTGCTTCGCAAAGAAGGACCAGACGCTTCTTGCCGCGCTGCAGCGGCTGTCGAGAATCTGAACAATGACCGCACACACGCACGAAACGCCCGGCACCGCGCTGGAGAACATCAACGTCGTCGGCCTCGATCCGATGCCGACGCCGGCGCAGGTGCACGAACGGGCACCCATCACGCCGACCGCCGCCGCGACGGTGGCGCGCGGCCGCGAGGAGCTGCGGGCGATCCTCGAGCGGCGTGACCCGCGCCTGTTCGTGGTCGTCGGCCCCTGCTCGATCCACGACACGGCCTCGGCGATCGACTACGCACAGCGGCTGGCGCGGCTGGCGGCCGAAGTGTCGGAAACGATGTTGCTGGTGATGCGGGTGTACTTCGAGAAGCCGCGCACCGCCACCGGCTGGAAGGGTTTCATCAACGACCCGCGGATCGACGATTCCTTCCAGATCGCCGAGGGGATCACCGCAGCGCGGCAGCTGCTGGTCGACATCGCCGATCTGGGGCTGCCGGCCGGCTCCGAGGCGCTCGACCCGCTGTCGCCGCAGTACCTGGCCGATCTGATCAGCTGGTACGCGATCGGCGCCCGCACGACCGAGAGCCAGACCCACCGCGAGATGGCCAGCGGCCTGTCGACGCCGGTCGGTTTCAAGAACGGCACCGACGGAGGGCTGGAGGTGGCGATCAACGCCATCCGCTCGGCGGCCAACCCGCACAGTTTCCTCGGCATCTCCGCCTCCGGCCGCACGGCGATCGTCCGCACCCGCGGCAACGCTCACGGCCACCTGGTGCTGCGCGGCGGTGGCGGCCGGCCGAACTACGACTCGGTGAGCGTCAAGCTGGCCGAGAGGGCGCTGGTGAAGGCCGGCCTGGCGCCGAACATCGTCGTCGACTGCTCGCACGCCAACTCGCTGAAGGATCCCTCGCTGCAGCCGCTGGTGTTCATGGACTGCGTGCACCAGATCCGCGAGGGTTCGCAGGCGATCCGCGGCATGATGCTGGAGAGCCACATCCATGCCGGATCGCAACCGATCCCGGCCGACCGCTCGCTGATGGAATACGGTATCTCGATCACCGACGCCTGCATCGGCTGGGAGACCACCGAGGAACTGCTGCGGCGCGCCGATCGCGAGCTGCGCTCGCTGCAGCCGGCGCCGGCAGAGCCTGGCTGAGCGGCGGCGGCCTGCAGCCTTGCCGGGGCGGCGAGGCGCATCAGCCCCGGCCGGCCTCTTCGCAGCAGATCGACCTGAACTGCGCGGCGAGCACCTCGATGTCGGCGAGCCGGTCGAACGACAGCAGCGTCTGCAGCATGCGGTCGGTCTGCTTCGCCGAAAGCGTTCCGCCGGCGAGGCGGCGGAACTTCGCCTGCAGTTCGTCGTCGCCCAGCGGGTTGCGCGGGTGACCTTTCGGCCAGCGCGTCCGGCGCATGAATGTCGCTCCGCTGTCGAGCACGACCTCGACGGTCGACGGGAAGCCGGGAACCTCGCCGGCGTGCTCGCGCGTCAGCTCGGGATCCTCGTGAACGGTGATCCGCTGCATCAGCGCATGCAGCGCCGGGTCGGACCGGCGCGCATCGCCGAAGCTGGCCGGCGTCACCTCGCCGTCGATCAGGGCCACCGCGAGCACGTACGGCAGGCTGTGGTCGGCCGATTCGCGCGTCGACGGGTTCCACTTCTCCTCGCGGTCGCCCTGCCCGCCGCCGCTCTCGTACCAGCCGCCCCAGTGCAGGCCGACCTTGATCTGCGCCACCTCGCCGGGGTGGAATTCGCGGCGAAGCTCGAGCATCGCCGACAGCGGCCCCTGCGCGTTGTACTGCGCCGGAAACGGCTTGAGCCCGGTCGACTGCAGCGCGCCGAGGCCGTCGCGCGGTTCACCGATCCGCTCGATGCACAGCGGCTTGATACCGAAGAGCTGGCAAAGGCCGCCGATGCCGTTGAAAGGTTCCGGCGGCCCGGTCAGGCCGGCA
>JBHJND010000131.1:0-3276 GCA_048497655.1 Caballeronia novacaledonica | reverse complement strand
GGGCAGCGGCGCGACCAGCAGTTCCTCGAGGTGCCGGCCGAACTTGGCGCCGAAGAACGACGACACCACGTTGCCGTAGCTGTTGGTGATCACCGACATCATGATCAGGCCGGGCGCGATGTACTGCATGTACGTCACGCCACCCATGTCGCCGATGCGCCGCCCGATCAGGCTGCCGAAGATGATGAAGTACAGCGTGGCGGTGATGGCCGGCGGCACCAGAGACTGGCCCCAGATGCGGGTGATGCGGCTGAACTCGCGGATGACGATGGTGCGGAAACCCACCCAGCGCCGTTCGCCGCGCGGCACGGACGCAGCGGTCACCTGCGCGCCGGCGCTCACGTCGACACCGCCGGCTTCGCCTGGCCGGTCGCAGCGTCGCGCCCCTCGACGAGCCGCAGGAACAGCTCCTCGAGGCGGTTGGCCTTGTTGCGCATGCTCACCACTTCGATGCCGCGCGCCGACAGCGCCACGAAGATGTCGTTCAGGTTCTGGGCCTTGGTCACCTCGACCTCGATCGAGCCGTCGTCGGCGAGCTTGAGCGCGTAGCCCGGCAGCTGCGGCGCCTCGGCCAGCGGCTGGCGCAGGTTCAGCACGAACACCTCGCTGTGCAGCTTGCGCAGCACGGTCGCCATGCGGTCGTGCTCGATGATCCGCCCCTCGTCGATGATGGCGATGTGGCGGCAGAGGTTCTCGGCTTCCTCGAGGTAGTGCGTGGTGAGGATGATGGTGGTGCCCGATTCGTTCAGCTCGCGCAGGAACTCCCACATCGAGCGGCGCACCTCGATGTCCACGCCCGCGGTGGGCTCGTCGAGGATCAGCAGCTTCGGCTCGTGGATGAGCGCGCGGGCGATCATGAGCCGGCGCTTCATGCCGCCCGACAGTGAGCGCGAGATCGCGTCGCGCTTCTCCCACAGCTGCAGCTTGCGGAGCCACAGCTCCATGCGCTCCTTCGCCACGGCGCGCGGGATGCCGTAGAAACCCGCCTGGTTGACGAGGATCGTCGAGACCTTCTCGAACTGGTTGAAGTTGATTTCCTGCGGCACCAGGCCGAGGCAAGCCTTCGCCGTCTCGAGGTCGGTGTCGATGTCGTGGCCGAAAACCTGCACCTGGCCCGCCGACTTGTTCACCAGCGAGGCGATGATGCCGATCGCCGTGGTCTTGCCCGCACCGTTGGGCCCGAGCAGCGCGAAGAAGTCGCCCTGCTCGACGTCGAGGTCGATGCCCTTGAGCGCCTGCACGCCGTTGCGGTAGGTCTTCGACAGCTGGCGCAGCGACAGGGCTTTCATGCGGCGTGGGCGGGCGTAGCGGGGAGCGCAGGTTAATGGGCGGCCGGAGCCGCGGCAAGGAACTCAACGCCGGGGACGCCGCCGCGGCGGCAGCGGAGCCACGTCGCCGTCCGCGGCACCGAGCAGGCTCAAGCCGATGCAGTGCGCCCACTGCAGCGCCGTCGGCGTGCCACGCCGCGCAGCCATCGCCAGCATCTCCCAGAAGCGCGCGTGCAGTCGCCAGCGTGGACGGATCACCCGCGGGCTCACTGCGATCTCGGCGAGCTGGGCGAGGCGGCTCTCCGCCAGCCGGCGCTGCACGTCATCGGACAACCCGAGCACGAGCTGCAGCGCCATCGGGTCTCCGTCGAGCAGCTGTCGCGCCAGGAACATCGCCTGATGCGCGAACGACTCGTAACGGCCCTGCCACCCGGCCGGAGCAGCTGCCGCGCGGCCGTCTTCGACCCTTGCGGCCGTCGTCGCTGGACCGGCGGGGAAGAACACCAGGCCGAAAAGGGCGAACGGAACGGCGGCGATCCGCGTGCGCGTCTCGGGGTCGGCGTCGAGCAGACAGTGGCGGACGGGCTCCGACCACCCGAATCGGGGGTCACCTTCGAGGCCGGCGGCCAGTCCCAGCTCCAGGTACTGGGAGTTGAGGTCGGCGAGATCCCGACGCACTGCTGGCGGAAGGAGGCCGCTGCGGACGGGTGCCGGAGCGTTCTGCTCCGGGCGATCGATCTGGTCGGTCATGGCTGCAACTCCAGATATGGTCCAACTGGACCATATTTGGTTATAGACTGCCAAATATGGTCCTGTTAGACCATATATGGCGGGAATCACCAGAATAAGTAACAAGGGGACAGCCATGCGCATCACCGACAGCCGCTATGACCGGGACCGTCAGCGGCTGAACGTCGCCTACCGATTGATCGGGCACGAGGCCCGGACCCAGACCATTCGCCAGGCGACCGGCCTGTCGGGTGACCGCATCCGCAAGCTCTATCGCGACTACTTCAAGGGGCAACCCGTCCGCCCGGTGCGCCGGCGGCGGGGCAAGTCGCCGCGCCAGATGTCGTTCTTCTGGCGCAGCCCGGCGCACGAAGTCCAGGCCGCCGCCCTCGCCGCCATGCTGCAGCATTGCCGGTTCATCGGGCGCCCGCAGGCGCTGTACCGGCCCAACCTCGACGAGGTGAACCGGTTCTGCGACCTGTACGAGACCTTCCGCGCCCTGTGCCCCGCCACCGTCATTTCGTTCGAGCACGCATGGCACCTGCTGCACGTACTGGCGCGCCTCGACGAGTTCGTGCTGGCGCGCTGCCCGGACTGCCACGGCACGTGGATCCGCGACACGCTCGACCTGCTGCCGGACAACTGCGCCGGCTGCCGCACCGACCCGCCCGACTGAAGCGCCGCCCCGCAGGGCGTGTTGCTAGACTGCGCGCCCCCGACCCGGCATCACACACGTGCGCAAGCCCAACGTCTTCGCGGGACCGTACCTCGACCGCGCCGCCCACCTGCGCAAGGACGCGGACTGGGTCGCTGCCGCGCTCGCCGATCCGGGCACGCTGCTCGTGCCGCTCTGGCACACGCGCAATCTCGTGCGGCGCGGTGACCGAGCCTCCACCGCGGCCTTCGTCGAGGTGACGCACGAGGTCCGCCGCGCGCTGCCGGACGGCGAACTCGTGCTGCTCGGCCAGTTCCGTGGCCACGCTGTCTTCGCAGCGGAGATCACTGCCGAATCACAGCCCGCGCTGCTGCCGGACGCCACGTTCGAGGACCTGCGCACGGCGGGCGGCTTCCTGCCGCAAGACGAAGCGGGCCTGCTCGCCTATGCCCGCGCGCTGATCCTCTGGCGCCAGCGGAACCGTTACTGCGGTAGCTGCGGCGCAACGACGCGCGCCGAGAGCGCGGGCCACGTGATGAAGTGCACCTCGGCCGCGTGCGGCGCCGAGCATTTTCCGCGCCTCGATCCCGCGATCATCGTCCTGGTGACCGACGGCGAGCGCGC
>JBHJND010000130.1:0-4179 GCA_048497655.1 Caballeronia novacaledonica | reverse complement strand
GCAAGCCGCAGGGCCAGGGCGGGCGCAAGAACAAGCCGCAGCGGCAGGGGCCGCCACGGCAACCCGACCCGATGACCAGCACGGTGCAGTACATCATCGCCGGCGGCCGGCCGGGCTACGGCGGGCTGGGTCGCCCGGGTCAGGGACGCGGCGGACAGGGCGGTGGCCAGGGGCGAGGTGGCCAGGGCGGCGGCCCGGGGCGCGGCGGACAGGGCGGCGGCGGACAGGGCGGCGGCCAGGGGCAAGGCGGACGCGGTCAGCCGCGCGGCAAGCCGCGGCGCTTCGGCCCCTGAGGCGGGCGCCGGCGGCGACCGGCGGGACGCCGCGGGCCGGTCCGCCTCTTGCTTGAGGCACCCGCGGGAGCACGTATAATCCGCGGGTTGCGGCCGCAGCCCGATCGATATCGGGCTCTCGGCCGCCCGCGCACCGGTGGCTTCGACGGACCGTGTCCCTCGGGGCGGCTGTCGAAACCGGATCGCGCGAGCCTGTTGAAAACAACAAATGGGCTTCATGCCCATTTTTTTTTCCGCGCTGCGTCCGCATCTTTCGCGCAGCGCCTGGTGGCATCGGCGTGGCAAGGATCACGAGCGAACTGGTGGCATTGGTCGAGCGCACCGTGGCCGGGCTTGGCTACGAACTGGTCGAACTGGAACGGTTCGGCCACGGCCTGCTGCGCGTCACGCTCGACACGCCGCAGCCCGGCGGCATCGGTCTGGAAGACTGCGAGAAGGTCAGCCGGCAGCTGACCCACCTGTTCGCGGTCGAGCACGTGGACTACGACCGGCTGGAGGTTTCCTCGCCGGGGCTGGACCGGCCGCTGCACGGCCGGCGCGACTTCGAGCGCTTCGTCGGCGCCGAGGTCGCCTTGCAGCTGCTGCTGCCGCACCAGGGCAGGCGAAAGCTGCGCGGCACGGTGCTCGCCGTCGGCGGCGAGCCTGGCGCCGAGTGGCTGCGGCTGCGCGAGTCGCCGCCGCAGCCGGCGCCGGGAAAGGCGCAAGGTGCGCGGTCGAAGAAGGCGCCGGTGCCGGAGCTGCCGGTGTTCGAACTGGCGCTGGCCGAGGTCGACAAGGCCCGGCTGGTGCCGCAGGTTGATTTTGGATCGAAGGCGCGGCCGGCCGCCGCGCCGACAAAGGAGAGCTCTGAATGAGCCGTGAAATTCTGCTGCTGGTCGATGCGCTTGCGCGCGAGAAGAACGTGCCGCGCGAGATCGTCTTCGGCGCGCTGGAGTCCGCGCTGGCCGCGGCCACCAAGCGCCTGTTCGACGAGGAGGACGTCGACATCAGGGTGTCGGTCGACCGCGAGAGCGGCGACTACGACGCCTTCCGCCGCTGGCTGGTGGTTCCCGACGAGGCCGGGCTGCAGGAGCCGGGGCACCAGGTGATCCTGTCGGACGCGCGCGACCAGATCGCCGACATCGAGGTCGACGAGTACATCGAGGAGCAGCTGCCGCGGCAGGAGTTCGGCCGCCGCTTCGCCCAGGACACCAAGCAGGTGATCCTGCAGAAGATCCGCGACGCCGAGCGCGAGCAGCTGCTGACCGAGTTCCTCGCCCGCGGCGACGAGGTCGTCAACGGCACCATCAAGCGGATGGACAAGGGCGACTTCATCGTCGAGATCGGCAAGATCGAGGCGCGGCTGCCGCGCAACGAGACGATCGGCAAGGAGAACCTGCGCATCGGCGACCGCGTGCGCGCCTACGTCGCCAAGATCGACCGCACCCAGCGCGGCCCGGCGGTGATCCTGTCGCGCACCTCGCCCGAGTTCCTGATGAAGCTGTTCGAGCTCGAGGTGCCGGAGATCGAGCAGGGGCTGCTGCAGATCAAGTCGGCGGCGCGCGACCCCGGCGTGCGGGCCAAGATCGCGGTGTGGACCAACGACCGCCGCATCGACCCGATCGGCACCTGCGTCGGCATGCGCGGCTCGCGCGTGCAGGCGGTGACCAACGAGCTGTCCGGCGAGCGGGTCGACATCGTGCTGTGGTCGGAGGACCCGGCGCAGTTCGTGATCGGCGCGCTGGCGCCGGCCAACGTCAGCTCGATCGTGGTCGACGAGGAGCGCCACGCGATGGACGTGGTGGTCGACGAGGAGAACCTGGCGATCGCCATCGGCCGCGGCGGCCAGAACGTGCGGCTGGCCTCGGAACTGACCGGCTGGCAGATCAACATCATGACCGCCGAGGAGTCCGCCGAGAAGCGCGAGACGGAGAAGACGAGCGTGCGGGCGGTGTTCATGGACAAGCTCGACGTCGACGAGGAGATCGCCGACATCCTGATCGACGAGGGCTTCTCGACGCTCGACGAGATCGCCTACGTGCCGGTGCAGGAGCTGCTCGAAATCGAGTCGTTCGACGCCGACACGGTCGAGGAGCTGCGCACGCGCGCCCGCAACGCGCTGCTGACCGAGGCGATCGCCCGCGAGGAGAACATCGAGCAGGCCGACCCGTCGCTGCTGGAACTCGAGGGCATGGACCGCGAGCTGGCGGCGCGGCTGGTGAGCTGCAGCATCCTGACCCGCGACGACCTGGCGGAGCTGGCGGTCGACGAGCTGCGGGCCGTCATGGCCCTGCCGGCGGAGCGCGCCCGCGAGCTGATCGACAGCGGCTTCGAGGGTGTCGCCGACGACGAGCAGCGCCTGCTTGCCGCCGCCGACGAGGAGCGCGCGAGGAACCTGATCCTGGCGGCGCGCGCGCACTGGTTCGCCGAGGAAGGCGCGCAGGGCTGAGGGCAGAGGCGCGCGCAGGCAGCAGGTCGAGAAATCTGGTCCGAGGGAACACATGCAGAGCAATACAGTTGCCCAATTCGCCGTTGAGCTCAAGGTGGCCCCCGCGCTGCTGCTGGAGCAGCTGCGCGCGGCCGGGGTCGACAAGCAGGGCGAGAACGACGGCCTGACCGAGGCCGACAAGGCGCGCCTGCTCGACTCGCTGCGCAAGGCCCACGGCGGCGCGGCGCCGGAGAAGAAGAAGATCACGCTGACGCCCAAGCAGACCTCGGAGTTCAAGCAGGCCGACGGCACCGGCCGCGCCCGCACGATCCAGGTCGAGGTGCGCAAGAAGCGCACCTTCGTCAAGCGCGACGCCGAGGCCGAGGCCGAGGCCGCGCCGGCGCCGGCAGCGCCGGTGGTCGACGCGGCGGAGCTGCGCAAGCGCGAGGAGGAGGCGAGCCGGCAGGCGGAGCTCGCCGCGCGCCAGGCGGCCGAGGCGAAGGAACGCGCCGAGCGGGCGCAGCGCGAGATCCTCGAGGCGCAGCGCCGCGAGCAGGAGACGGCCGCGGAGACCACGGCGCGCGAGCAGGCCGAGCAGCAGGCGCTGGAGAAGGTGCGCGCCGAGCACGCGGCGGCGGAGGCGGCGGCGCGCGCGGCGCAGGAGCATCAGGAGCGGGCGCGCCGGGCGGTCGAGGCCGAGGTGGCGGCGATCAAGGACATGATGGCCGCGCCGAAGAAGGTGCTGAAGGCGCCGGAGCCTGCCGCCGCGGCGGGCACGCTGCACAAGCCGGCGGCGAAGGTCGAGGCCAAGCCCGGCGAGGCCAGGAAGGAAGAGAAGAAGCCCGGCGTCAAGGAAGTGAAGTCCGGCAAGCTCGCCTCGAGCTGGTCCGAGGACGCGGCGAAGAAGCGGGCGCTGAAGACGCGTGGCGAGGTCAGCGCGGGGCGCAGCCTCGGCTGGCGCGGCGCGCGCGGCGGCCGCCGCGGCGACAAGCACGAGGAGCGGCCGGCCGCGGTGCTGCCCGCCGAGCCGATCGTGCGCGACGTGGTGGTGCCCGAGACGATCACCGTCGCCGACCTGGCTCACAAGATGGCGGTCAAGGCCTCCGAGGTGATCAAGGTCCTGATGAAGATGGGCCAGATGGTCACCATCAACCAGATGCTCGACCAGGACACGGCCATCATCATCGCCGAGGAGATGGGCCACAAGGCCACCGCGGCCAAGCTCGACGACCCGGAGGCGCTGCTCGCCTCTGCCGGCGTGGAGATTTCGGACGTTCCGGAGGAGCCGCGGCCGCCGGTGGTCACCATCATGGGCCACGTCGACCACGGCAAGACCTCGCTGCTCGACTACATCCGCCGCACCAAGGTGGCGGCCGGCGAGGCCGGCGGCATCACGCAGCACATCGGCGCCTACCACGTCGAGACGCCGCGCGGCATCGTCACCTTCCTCGACACGCCGGGCCACGAGGCGTTCACCGC
>JBHJND010000129.1:0-5343 GCA_048497655.1 Caballeronia novacaledonica | reverse complement strand
GGGCACGGCCATCGGCAACGGCGCGAGCGCGGCGGGCAACTGCTCCGGCGTGACCGGCGAGGCGACCGTCAGGCCTCGCGCGCGCGCCTGCGCCAGCCACCAGGCCGCCTGTGGCGTGGCCGCTTCGCCGAGCGCGGCCCGGTAGCCGAGGCCGGCGAGCTGCGCGGCGAGGTCGCGGTTCAGCCGCGCGCGGCCGCCGAACAGGCGCCGGCTACCGCCGGTTTCGAGCAGCAGGCCGTCGTCGCGCACGGCGACCGCGGCGCTGAACTGGTAGGCCCAGCCGGCCAGTTCGAGCAGCGCGTCACGCTCGCGCTCCCGCTTGCGTTCGACGGCGATCAGGCTCGCGGCGAGCGCCTGCGCGGCGGCGAGCTTCTGTCCCGCGGCCACGCCGGCGAGGCGGGCGGCGTCGTTGCAGAAGGCGACCTGCAATCGTTGTGCCGGCCCTTCGACGATCGCCAGCGGCGCATCCGCTTCGAGCGCGCGCGCCGCCAGTTGCAGCGGCAGCGCGGGCAGGACGATGGCCAACCAGAGCGGCATGGGGCTTGGCTTTGCGCCGGCAGCGGGGCGGCATCAATGGCGGAGCGCAGAGGCGGCGAAGAGTCCCCAGCGGCCCGGGTTGCGGTCTCTCAAGCCGCGCCCCAGATCGCCTCCTCGCTGAACCCCAGTTCGGCGAAGTCCTGCGCCCGCAGCGCCGCCTCGTCGCTGCAGAAGAACTCATCGAGCTGCGGCGGCCTGACGGCGGTGCCGGCGAGCATCGCGTGCACCTGGCCGCGATGGTGGATCTGGTGCTGGAACAGGTGCGCCAGGATGCGGCCGATGCGGTCGGTGCGGACGCCGTCGCGGCGCGGCACCTTCACCGGGTCGTCGAGCTGTGCGTCGGTCAGTGCTCTGCAGAGCGCGATCAGCCGCCGGTCGACAGCGCGCTGCGCCTCGGTCAGCGGCGCACAGGCGTCGAACGGCTCCTCCGGATCGAAGAACCTGCCGGCCTCGAGGTTCGGCGGCTGCGCCTTCACGGCGCGCTCGAGCATGTCGACGTAGAACCAGTCGACGGTGACGATGTGGTTGAGCGTCGCCTTGATCGAGGGGAAAAAGCCGGTACGGCGGGCGGCGAATTCATCCGGGGCCAGTTGCGCGCAGGCCTTGAGCAGGCGGTGATTGGCCCAGGCGTTATTGCAGGCCATGGTCAGGAAATGGTGCGCGAGCGAGGCCACGGCGTGTTCCTCAGTGGCTGAAGATCGCTTTCGCCGACCAGCGCTGCGCCACCAGCGCCGCCTGCTGCAGCAGGCCGGCCGGCTGCGGCTTCGCCGCCGGCGCCTCGGCGACAGGCGCGACGACCCGTGCCTTGCGCCAGTGCTCCGGATGGACCCGCAGCGCGACCGGCTCCAGCAGCGGCCGGCCGCGGCGCTTCAGGATCGTGACGGCGAGTCCGCCGTCGCGCGCGGCCAGTTGCAGGCGCAGCGCGGCGGGCGACGGCGCGTGCAGCGCGCGCGCATCGCGCAGCAGGAACACCGGTGCCTGCTGGCGGCTGGCCAGGAGCTGGAGCCGACGCATCGCGCGAAACTCCCCTTCGCGCGACGACGAGGTGTGCGGCAGCCAGCCGACCAGGGCGCCGAGGTGCGTGGCGCGCAGCGACTGCTCGATGGTCCAGAAGGCCTCGCGCGGCGTCTCCGGCTGCACGAACAGCGCGTGCGCGAGATCGACGCCGGCGGTGGCCAGTGCCGGCGGGTAGGGTAAGGCCGGCAACGCGGCCGGCGCGGCGCGTTCGCACGGCAGCACCCAGACGCAGGCGCGGGCGTCCTGCGTGCAGCGGGCCAGCGCGGGCGCGAGCAGCGACAGTTCGCCGATGCCGGGGCAGTCGAGCAGCAGTTCGACCAGTTGCCCCTGCGGCCAGCCGCCGCCGGGCAGTTCGGCATCGAGCGCGGCAAAGCCGGTGGCGACCGTCGCGTCGCGGCAGGCGGCTTGCGCCAGATCGTCGGCGCGCCAGAGATGGGCCAGTTGCTTCAGCCCGGCGGCACGCGCAGCGGACACCGGCTCGATGGCCGTTGCCGGGAGCGGCGGCGCGATGCCGGTGCCGGGCGCCTGCGTTTCGGCGGGAGCGGCCGGCACGACGATGCCGGCGTCTGGAAAAAGGCAAAGAGAATCCATGGCGACACGCATGACGCCCCTTCGAAAGGAGATTGTGGGAAGCGCCGCCGCGGCGCGAAGTATCTGCCGCTAAAGCGACGGGCGGATGACGCCGACGGCGATGCCTTCGATCACCAGCGGCTCGCGCCGCAGGTCGAGGACGATCGGCGAGTAATCGGGGTTCTCGGCAAGCAGTTCGGCGCGGGCGCCGCGCAGCTTCAGCCGCTTGACGGTGACCTCGTCTTCGAGGCGGGCCACCACCACCTGGCCGTTCTCGGCCTGCGCCTGCTTGTGCACGGCGAGCCAGTCGCCGTCGAGGATGCCGGCGTCGCGCATGCTCATGCCGCGCACTTCGAGCAGGTAGTCGGCGCGCGGCTTGAACAGCAGCGGGTCGACCGCCGGCGTGCGCAGCACGTTTTCCTGCGCCAGGATCGGGCTGCCGGCGGCCACCTTGCCGACCAGCGGCAGGCTGACGGCGGCGGCCACCGCCTTCATGGTGGCGCGCGCCGATTCCTTCAGGCGGATGCCGCGCGAGGTGCCGGCGACCAGTTCGATCAGCCCCTTGCGGTGCAGCGCCTGCAGGTGCTGCTCGGCGGCGTTGGGCGAGCGGAAGCCGAAGGCGCGGGCGATCTCCTCGCGCGTCGGCGGCGCGCCGGTCTCGCGCACGGCGGCGCGGATGAAGGCGAGGATCTCGCTCTGGCGGGCGGTGGGGGCGGTGTCCTGGTTCATGGCGGCATTCACCGGCAAGTCGCGTTACTGTTGATTTATACAGTATTGCGGCGAAATTGCAAGCACCCGCCCTTGTTGCGGCGAGGCCATAGGCGAAGTCGCGAAGCTTGTCGGGGCAGGATGCCGTGCTAGACTTTTTTGCATTCGACATCAGTCGGCGGCGATATTTGCAACGCCTCGCGCCGCAACCCGAAGCCGAGATTCGCGCCCTAGACGCTGTCGCCGGGCCGCCCCAAGACGGCGGCGTTACCCCCGCGGGGGGGTGCGAGCGCAGCGAGCGGGGGTGGTGATTTCTAGGCGGCTCGCCGGGACAGATCGCCGCTGGTCCACGTTTTCAGAGCATTGCTTGCACGGCGCCTGCCGTCGCCATCGTCGCGGCCTCGTCTCGGGGCTGACGCCGGCGGCGGGCCCGTAGCTGGGACATCGGAATTCGTTTTTTCGGTCCGCCGGCGATCCGCGGCACATGCACGACGCATGTGAACGGCCTTCGGCTCGCGCCGCCGCAGCGGTCCGACGAGTGATTCGGAAACCATGAACACACAAGAGGCCAAGATCGTCCTCGAGACGGCGCTGCTGACGGCCGAGCGGCCGCTGCCGCTGGCGGAACTGCGCAAGCTGTTTGCCGACGAGCTGAACGCCGACACGCTGCGCGTGCTGCTCGACGAGCTGCGCACCGACTGGAGCGGCCGCGGCGTCGAACTGGTGGCGCTGGCCTCCGGCTGGCGCTTCCAGAGCACGGCGGCGATGCGCGTGTACCTCGACCGGCTGAACGCCGAGAAGCCGCCGCGCTATTCGCGCGCGGTGCTCGAGACGCTGGCGATCATCGCCTACCGGCAGCCGGTCACCCGCGGCGACATCGAGGACATCCGCGGCGTGGCCGTCACGCCGCAGGTGGTGAAGCTGCTCGAGGAGCGCGGCTGGATCGAGTGCATCGGCCACCGCGAGACGCCGGGCCGGCCGGCGCTGTTCGCCACCACCCGCGCCTTCCTCGACGACCTCGGCCTGCGCTCGCTGGAAGAACTGCCGCCGCTTTCGGGGCAGGGCGAGGCGGCTGCGGCTGAGTTCGAGCTGCAGCTCGGCGCCGCCGTTGCCGAGATGCCCGCTGAAACTCCCGCGGTGACCCACGTCGCCGCTGCCGAGAGCGAGCCCGCGTCAGACGACGCCATCCAACCGTCCCACTAGACGACCTTTGCCATGACCCATGCGACGCGGCCGCCGGCCGATGACGACGACTTCACCGACGAGGCCGCCGGGCCGCCGGCCGACGCGCCGCCGCGCGGCGCCGATCACGAGCGCGACGAGGTCGAGGCGGAAGGCGCAGGGGGAGAGTCGCAGCCGGGGGCCGGCGGCGATGCGCGCGGCCCGCGCGGGCCGCGGGGCCGGCGCCGGCGCGGCCGCGGCGGTCGCGGCCGCAGCGGTCCGGGTGCGCCGGCTGCACCGGCGACGGGCGAGGCTGCGGCAGCCGGCGGGGAGACCCCTGCCGTCGCCGCGGCGGAAAGCCGGCCGCTCGCCCCGCTGGTGCTCGGCGAGGGCGAGGAGCTCAATCCGGAAGGCCTGGCGCAGGCGCCGCTGTCGCGCGAAGTGCTGGAGCGCGGCCGCCGGGCCGCCAAGCAGGCGGCGAGCAGCCAGTCGGAGAAGCTGCAGAAGATCCTCGCCGACGCCGGCATCGGCTCGCGGCGCGACATGGAGGAACTGATCATTGCCGGCCGCGTCTCGGTCAACGGCGAGCCGGCGCACATCGGCCAGCGGGTGGGGCCGACCGACCAGGTGCGCGTCAACGGCAAGCCGCTGGCGCGCAGGCAGCCGGGCCGCCTGCCGCGCGTGCTGATCTATCACAAGCCGCCCGGCGAGATCGTCTCGCAGGACGATCCGGGCGAGCGGCCGACCGTGTTCGAACGGCTGCCGAAGGTCTCCGGCGGCCGCTGGGTGGCGGTGGGCCGGCTCGACTTCAACACCGAGGGCCTGCTGATCCTGACCACCTCCGGCGATCTCGCCAACCGGCTGATGCACCCGCGCTACGAGGTCGAGCGCGAGTACGCGGTGCGGGTGCTCGGCGAGTTGGCACCCGAGGCGCGCAGCCGCCTGCTCGACGGCGTGGCACTCGACGACGGCATGGCGAAGTTCTCGCGCATCGACGACGAAGGAGGCGCCGGTGCCAACCGCTGGTACCGGGTGACGATCAGCGAGGGGCGCAACCGCGAGGTGCGGCGGATGTTCGCCGCCGTCGGTCTGGAGGTCAGCCGACTGATCCGCATCCGCTACGGCACCGTCCAGCTGCCGCGCTCGCTGGCGCGCGGTCGCTTCAGCGAACTGTCGCCGGAGTGGGTGCGGGCGTGGATGCACGACCTAGGCATCGCCGAGGACGAGGTGCGCGGCAAGGGCGGCGGCAAGCCGCAGGGCCAGGGCGGGCGCAAGAACAAGCCGCAGCGGCAGGGGCCGCCACGGCAGCCCGACCCGATGACCAGCACGGTGCAGTACATCATCGCCGGC
>JBHJND010000128.1:0-1755 GCA_048497655.1 Caballeronia novacaledonica | reverse complement strand
GCTGTCGGCGGCCGCGCCGGCCCGCTGCGCGAACTCGGCGCTGGCACGCGACTCCAGCCCGAGCGCGCGCAGCGTGCGCACGCCGGCCACCGTCTCCTGCACGTGGTCGTTCAGCTTCGAGAAGCGGTCGAGCGATTCGCGCCAGCCGTCGTGCACGCGGCGCGAGATCGCCCAGAAGCTCCACGCCATCAACGGGAAGGGCAGCAGCGCCACCAGCGCGAGGCGCCAGTCGACGCCGAGCGTCATCATCGCCACCACCAGCACCAGGGTGAGGGTGCCGTCGAAGCCTGCGAGGAAGGCCTCGCCGGCGGCCAGCTCGACCGCGTCGACGTCGTTGGTGGCGCGCGCCATCAGGTCGCCGGTGCGGCTGCGGTTGAAGAACTGCGGCCCCTGCGTGGCGAGCCTGGCGTACAGCCGGGTGCGCAGCTCGACGCCGAGGCGATAGGCGGCGGCGAACAGCTGCAGCCGCCAGCCGACGCGCAGCAGGTAGATCGTGGCGCCCATCGCCAGCAGCGTGCCGAGCTCGCGCCACATCGCGCCGCCCGCCAGCCGGCCGTCGACGATCGCGTCGACGATGCGGCCGACCTGGCGCGGCACCGACACCGTGAGCACGGCGATGCCGAACAGCATCAGTGCCGAGGCGATGTAGGCGCGCCAGTGGCGGCGCACGAAGTCGCTGATCAGCCGGTGTAGGGTCTGGGTGGGCAC
Organism: Caballeronia novacaledonica; assembly: GCA_048497655.1. GTDB lineage: Bacteria > Pseudomonadota > Gammaproteobacteria > Burkholderiales > Burkholderiaceae_F > JADJWR01. Next base: position 1,047 of record JBHJND010000128.1, on the reverse strand, counting down.
GGAGGGCGGGAAGTCGGCCGCGCGGCGGCACGGCGAGGCGCGCGATTGTAGAACTGCACCATCGATGCGACGCGCGGCACCGCCGCCTGCGCGCCAATCTCGCCGTTCCTTGATCCAGTCCGCCCCCGCGCTCGCGCGCCCGGTTCAAAGTCGCGGCACCGGGCCGCCCCGCTCCGGATGGCCGGCCGACCGCCAACCGATCGAAGGAGTTGCAGCGATGAGCATCCATCTGCAGACGATGGGCCAGCAGTCCGGCCGCCGCTCGTGGGCCGAGCCGTGGAAGATCAAGATGGTCGAGCCGCTGCGCATGATCGACCGCGCCGCGCGCGAGCAGGCGCTGATCGACGCCGGCTTCAACACCTTCCTGCTGCGCTCCGACGACGTCTACATCGACCTGCTGACCGACAGCGGCACCAGCGCGATGAGCGACCGCCAGTGGGCCGGCATGATGACCGGCGACGAGGCCTACGCCGGCAGCCGCAACTACTACCACCTCGAAGCGGCGATCCAGCGCTACTACGGCTACCGCCACGTGGTGCCGACGCACCAGGGGCGCGGCGCCGAGCACCTGATCAGCCAGGCGGCGATCCGGCGCGGCCAGTTCGTGCCGGGCAACATGTACTTCACCACCACCCGGCTGCACCAGGAACTGGCAGGCGGCGTGTTCGTCGACGTCATCGTCGACGAGGCGCACGATCCGCAGAGCCTGCATCCGTTCAAGGGCAACATCGACCTCGCCAAGCTGGAGGCGCTGATCGAGCGCGAGGGCGCGAGCAGCATCGCCTACGTCAGCCTGGCCGGCACGGTGAACATGGCCGGCGGCCAGCCGGTATCGATGGCCAACGTGAAGGCGCTGCGCGCGCTGACGACGAAGCACGGCATCAAGCTGTACCTCGACGCGACGCGGATGGTCGAGAACGCCTTCTTCATCCAGCAGAACGAGGACGGCTACCGCGACCGGCCGATCGCGGCGATCCTGCGCGAGTTCTGCGACCACACCGATGGCGCCTGGATGAGCGCCAAGAAGGACAGCCTGGTCAACATCGG
>JBHJND010000127.1:0-2145 GCA_048497655.1 Caballeronia novacaledonica | reverse complement strand
TTCCCGCGTGCTCTGGCGCAACGTCGCCGGTGCCGGCGCTGCCCTGTACCTCGCGCGTGCCGCGTCGGGCCTGGCCCGCCCCCTGCTGGTGATCACCCGAGACGCGGCTGCCGTCGCCCGGCTCGAGGACGAGCTGCGGTTCTTCGCGGGACCCGGCCTGCCAATCCTCACGTTCCCGGACTACGAGACCCTCCCCTACGACCAGTTCTCGCCGCACCCCGACATCATCTCCCAGCGCCTGCGCGTGCTCTCGAAGCTGCCGGTGATGGGCGCCGGGGTCGTGATCACGGACCTGGCCACGTCCCTGCAGCGCCTGCCGCCCCGCAGCTTCGTCGACGGCCACGCACTCTCCCTCGCCGTGGGCGAGGTGCTCGACCTCGAGCAGTTCCGGCTGCGCCTGGCGGCCGCCGGCTATGCCAGCGTGCCGCAGGTGGCCGCGCCGGGCGAGTTCGCGATCCGCGGCTCGCTGTTCGACGTGTTTCCGATGGGCAGCGAGGCCCCGCTGCGCATCGACCTGTTCGACGAGCAGATCGACAGCATCCGCAGCTTCGATCCAGAGACGCAGCGTTCGAGCGAGCGCCTCGATCGGCTCGACCTGCTGCCCGCCCGCGAGTTCGGCCTGTCCCCGGAGTCGATCCGCGACTTCCGCCGGCGCTTCCGCACGCGCTTCGAGGGCGATCTCACGCGCATGCCGCTGTACCGCGACGTGGGCGAAGGCCTTGCGCCGGCGGGCATCGAGTACTACCTGCCGCTGTTCTTCGACTCGACGTCGAGCCTGTTCGACTACCTGCCGGCGGGATCGGTGGCGGCGCTGCCTGCCGGGCACGAGGAGCTGCTGCTCGGGGCGTGGAAGGACATCGAGGCGCGCTACGAAGAGCGCCGCTACGACATCGAGCACCCGGTGCTCGCGCCGGCCGAAGTCTTCTTCCCGCCTGAAGAATGGAGCACTGCGGCGGCGGAGCGAGCGCAGGTCTGGCTGGAGGCCGCCGGCGCCACCGCAGCGACCGGACCGACCGCCGCGGGTGCCGAGGTCGTGGACTGCCGGGCGACTGCCGCGGATTTCGTGCGCATCGACGCGCGGCGCGAGGAAACGATCCGCGCGTTTGCGTCGCGCCTCGACTCACATCCGGACCGCGTGCTGCTCGTGGCCGAGTCGCCCGGCCGGCGCGAACTGCTCTTCGACCTGCTGCGCCCGTTCGGCGTCGAGCCTCGCACCGTCGCGGGCTGGCAGGAGTTCGTGGCTGGCGATGCGCGAATCGGAATCACGGTTGCGCCGCTCGCCTCGGGCGTAGCCCTCGCGGATCCGCCAGTCACGATCTACGCCGAGGAGCAGTTGTTCGGCGAACGCGCGCGGCAGGAACGCCGGCGCCGCCGCTCCGACCGCGACCCGGCCCGCATCATCCAGCAGCTGGCCGACCTGCGCCCCGGCGCGCCTGTGGTGCACGAAGACTACGGCGTCGGCCGCTATCTCGGGCTCACGACGATGGACGCGGGCGGCATGCCTGCCGAGTTCCTGGTGCTCGAGTACGCCGACGGCGACAAGCTCTACGTGCCGGTGCAGGCGCTCGAACGCATCAGCCGCTACACCGGCGCACCGGCCGAGACCGCACCGCTGCACAAGCTCGGCGGCGACCAGTGGTCGAAGGCGCGCGCCAAGGCTGCGGCGAAGATCCGCGATGCGGCGGCCGAACTGCTCGACGTGTACTCGCGGCGGGCCACACGGCCCGGGTATGCCTTCAGCGTCGACGAGCAGCAACTGCACGCGTTCGAGGCCGGCTTCCCGTTCGAGGAGACGGCCGACCAGGCCGCCGCGATCCAGCAGGTGATCGACGACCTTCGCTCGCCGCGGCCGATGGATCGCGTGGTGTGTGGCGACGTGGGATTCGGCAAGACCGAGGTGGCGCTGCGCGCGGCATTCGTCGCGGTGCAGGGCGGCAAGCAGGTGGCCGTGCTCGTGCCCACCACCCTGCTCGCCCAGCAGCACTACCAGACGTTCGCCGACCGCTTCGCCGACTGGCCCGTGAAGGTGGAGCTGCTCTCACGCTTCCGCGCCGACTCGCAGGCCAAGGGCGCGCTCGCCGGACTCGCCGACGGCAAGGTGGACATCGTGATCGGCACGCACCGGCTGCTGCAGCCGGGCGTGCG
>JBHJND010000126.1:0-3986 GCA_048497655.1 Caballeronia novacaledonica | reverse complement strand
CGACCTCGAGGCCCTCGATGCGGTCGCGCAGCACGGACTCGAAAGCGATTTCCCAGCCGCTGTCGACCTTCATCCGGCGGAACAGCCTCGGCAGCGCATCGAGTCCCTGTGCGCGCAGCCAGGGATCGAGCTTCTCGTCGGCCTCGACGTTGGCCTGCAGCTCGCGCAGCGCGTGCAGGCGCGCTTCCAGCCTGGCCAGCGAATCCGTCTCCCGGGTGCGCGCCTCGAGCAGGCCCTGCCGGTCCGCCTGCGCCTTGGCCAGAGCCGCCCGTGCCGCCTCCAGTCGCTGGTTCGCGCCCGTCAGTTCCGCCTCGAGGCGCTGCGCCTCGTCCTTCAGCGCGGCCAGCCGCTCTTCGTCCGGCGCGCCGAGATGGCCGCGCTCTTCCTGCAGCCGCTCACGCCGCTGTGCCAGCGAGGCCAGCTGGCGGTCGATGCTGCGCTGCTCGGCACCCGCGCCGTCGATCGCCTGCTCGGCAAGCGCCGAGGCGGCCCGCGCAGCGCCGAGGGCCTCGCGCGCCGCGGCGTAGGCGGCCTCGAGCCCCGGCAGGCCGGCCTCGTGCGCCGCGAGGCGCTCGCGCGCCAGCGCCAGGCTTGCCTCGCCGTCGGCGATCTGCTGCTCGAGCTGTCCGGCGCGCGACTGCAGGTCGGTCTGTTCGGCCAGCCGGCGCTCGCGGGTGGCGGCCAGCGTCGCGACCTGCGAGGCCAGCCGCTCGCGGCTGTCGGCGACCATTCGCAGCTCGGCCTCGAGCTTGCCGATCTCGGCGTTGACGTTGAGCAGGCCGGACTGCGCCGCGTGCACGCTGTCGGCGCCGGCGTAATGCGCGCCGCGCGCCTCCTCCAGGCGCCGCTCGGCGGCGCGCAGCTCGGCGACGTGCGCCTCCAGCGCCACGCTGCGCAGTTCGATGTCGCGCGCCACCTTCTCCTGCTCGGCGTGCGCATCGCGCTTGCGCGTCATCCACAGCAGCCGCTGCTGCTCGTCGTGGTTGTCCTTCAGCTGCTGGTAGCGCTGCGCGATCTGCGCCTGCCCCTCCAGCTTCTCGATCTGCGCCTCGAGCTCGCGCAGGATGTCCTCGACCCGCGTCAGGTTGTCTCGGGTGTCGTTCAGACGGTTCTCGGTCTCCCGGCGGCGCTCGCGGTACTTGGAGACGCCGGCCGCCTCCTCGAGGAAGACCCGCAGCTCTTCAGGGCGCGCCTCGATGATGCGCGAGATCATCCCCTGGCCGACGATGGCGTAGGCACGCGGCCCCAGGCCGGTGCCGAGGAACATGTCCTGCACGTCGCGCCGGCGCACGCTCTGGTTGTTGATGTAGTAGCTCGAAGCGCCGTCGCGCGTCAGCACGCGCTTGACCGCAATCTCGCCGAAGCGGCCCCATTCGCCCTGGATGCGGCCGTCGGTGTTGTCGAACACCAGCTCGACGCTGGCGCGGCCGGCGGGCTTGCGGTTCACCGAGCCGTTGAATATCACGTCCTGCATCGACTCGCCGCGCAGCTCGGCCGCTTTCGACTCGCCGAGCCCCCAGCGCACGGCGTCGATCACGTTCGACTTGCCGCAGCCGTTCGGCCCGACCACGCCGACCAGGCTGCCTGGCACCTCGATCTGCGTCGGATCGACGAATGACTTGAATCCGGCCAGCTTGATCTGCCGAAGATGCACGGTGAATCTTCCCGGGAAACCGGCGCCGCCCGCGGTGTTGTCGAAGGGCAGGCCGAGGATGTTGCGATCGCTTCGTATAATACCTTCAAGCCCGTTTCCCCCTCTGACATCAGGGCGCGCCGATGGCCACCCGACCCGCCGCTTCGCTGGACAGCTTTCCCAACCCGAGTCCCGGGCGCGACTACCTGGTCCACATCGAGATTCCCGAGTTCACCTGCCTGTGCCCGCTGACCGGGCAGCCGGACTTCGCCACGCTGGTGCTCGACTACGTTCCGGATGCGCGCAACGTCGAGCTGAAGAGCCTCAAGCTGTACGCCTGGTCGTACCGCGACCGGGGTGCTTTCCACGAGGCGGTGACCAACAGGATCGTCGACGACCTGGTGCGTGCGCTCAAGCCGCGCTTCGTTCGCCTGACCGCCCGCTGGTACGTGCGCGGCGGGATCTACACCACGGTGGTGGCCGAGCATCGCAAGCGCGGCTGGAAGGCGCCGCAGCACATCGAGCTGCCGCGCTTCGAGCCCGCTTCGAGCACTCGCTGATGAACCCGGATCTCGCCAGGCTGCAGCCCTACCCGTTCGAGCGGCTGCGCCAGTTGCTGGCAGGCAGCGAGCCGCCGGCGACGCTGCCGCACATCAACCTGTCGATCGGCGAGCCCAAGCACGCCACGCCGCAGCTGATCTTCGACGCGCTGACGGCCGCCCTGCCGACGCTGGCCAGCTATCCGCTCACTCTGGGCACCGACGCGCTGCGCGAATCGATAGCCGCCTGGCTGGCGCGCCGCCATGGCCTGCCCGCCATCGACGCGGCCACCCAGGTGATCCCGGTCGCCGGCTCGCGCGAGGCGCTGTTCGCCTTCGCCCAGACGGTGGTCGACCGTACGCGCGGGGCGCGGGTGGTGATGCCCAACCCCTTCTATCAGATCTACGAGGGCGCGGCGCTGCTCGCCGGGGCGGAGCCGCTGTTCCTGCCCTGCACGCCGGAGAACGGCTTCCGGATGGACTTCGGCAGCATCGATGCCGCCACATGGGCGCAGGTGCAGCTCGTCTATGTCTGCTCGCCGGGCAACCCGCACGGCCGCGTGATGTCGCTCGACGAGTGGCGCGAACTGTTCACGCTGGCCGACCGCCACGGCTTCGTCATCGCCAGCGACGAGTGCTACTCCGAGATCTACTTCGACGAGGCGGCGCCGCCCCTGGGCGGGCTGCAGGCGGCGGTGGCGCTCGGCCGCCGCGACTTCGCGCGGCTGGTCGCCTTCGGCAGCCTGTCGAAGCGCTCCAACGCGCCGGGACTGCGCTCGGGCTTCGTCGCCGGCGACGCGTCGGTGCTGAAGAAGTTCCTGCTGTACCGCACCTATCACGGAACCGCGATGAGCCCGGCGGTCCAGGCCGCCAGCGTCGCCGCCTGGCGGGACGAGGCGCACGTGATCGAGAACCGGCGCAGGTACGCGGCGAAGTTCCGCCATGCCACGCCGATCGTGCAGCAGGTCCTGCGGACGGACATGCCCGACGCCGCCTTCTACCTGTGGGCGCGCACGCCGATCGACGACGCGGAGTTCGCCCGCCGCCTGCACGGCGGGTTCAACGTCACCGTGCTGCCCGGCAGTTTCCTCTCCCGCGCGCGCGGCGGCTTCAATCCCGGCGCCGGCTTCGTGCGCATCGCGCTGGTCGCCGAGGAGGCCGAGGTCATGGAAGCCGCGCGCCGCATCGCCGAGTTCGGCCGTTCACTCTGAGGACCCCATGTCGCATCAGGACATCATCAACGAGGCCTGGGAAAGCCGTGCCAGCCTCGGACCCGCCACCACCGGCCCGGTTCGCGCGGCGGTCGAGGACACGCTGGCGCGCCTGGACGCCGGCGAACTGCGCGTCGCCGAGAAGTGCGGCGGCGAGTGGCTCGTGCACCAGTGGGCCAAGAAGGCGGTGCTGCTGTCGTTCCGGCTGTCGGACAACGTGCCGATGGGGTTCGGCGGCGGCGAGCCGTTCGCCTTCTACGACAAGGTGCCGACCAAGTTCGCCGGCTGGACGCCGGCGCAGTTCCGCGACGCGGGCGTGCGCGTGGTGCCGCCGGCGGTGGCGCGGCGCGGCGCCTATGTCGCCCGCAACGTCGTGCTGATGCCTTCCTACGTAAACATCGGCGCCTACGTCGACGAAGGCACGATGGTCGACACCTGGGCCACCGTCGGCTCGTGCGCGCAGATCGGCAGGAACGTGCACCTGTCCGGCGGCGTCGGCATCGGCGGCGTGCTCGAGCCGCTGCAGGCCAACCCGACCATCATCGAGGACAACTGCTTCATCGGCGCCCGCTCGGAGGTGGTCGAAGGCGTGATCGTCGAGGA